>NZ_JBHSKO010000011.1:0-246569 GCF_042657305.1 Pseudonocardia zijingensis
CGACGCGGCGTGCGATCCGGCAGCCGTGGTTCCAGCCACGTCCACGCCTCATCCGACAGAACCCGACGCTCGGCCACGACCCCATCCTGACCGACAACCCAGCCAAGATCCGTCAGACACTCCCTAGCGGGACGGCTGCTCCAGCGCGGCCAGGGCGTCGACCACCCCGTTGCCGTAGTAGCCGTTGAACTCCGGGGTGCCCTCGCAGGGCACGGTGGGCCGGGGCGTGGCCGGGCAGGCGGTGGCGTGCGCCGACCCGATCAGCGCCTGCTCCACCGCGTCGGGGTCCATGGTGAGCCCGCCGGGGTGCTGCGGGTCGGGCACGCCGTGGCGGCTCACCACCAGGGCGGCCACGCCCGCCACGTGCGGCGCGGCCATCGACGTGCCCTGCAGCGGCGTGTAGTAGCCGCAGCCGGCGGGGCCGCACACCTTCTGCACCCCGCCCGCGGCACCGGACGGGGTGACCTCGCCCGCGGCGTCGACGTCGCCGTCCTCCTGCAGGATCGCCTTCGGGTACGTCGAGAGGATCATGTCGTCGGGCCCGCCGAGGCCGCCGTTGCCGCCCGGGGCGGCCAGGGAGGTCTGCTCCACGCCGTAGTTGGAGTAGTCGGCCTTCTCGCCGCGCGGCCCCACCGCGGCCACGCCGATGACGTGGGGGCCCTCCACCGGCAGGTCGGTGCACGTCGCGTTGTCGATCGGGCGTGCGTACTCCGAGCCCGCCGGGTAGTTGGGGCTGCTCATGTCCCGGCGCGGCCTGCCGAGGTCCTCGTTCTCGTTGCCCAGGGAGCCGACCAGCGTGACGCCCTTGGAGTGCGCGTACTCCAGGGCCCGGTTCATCGCCTCCACGGTGGTGCGCTGCTCGATGCGCGCCGCGGGCGGGTCGGCCGGGTTGTCGAGGCAGTTGTAGCGCCACGGATCCACGTAGAACGACATGTTGATCACGTCGAGGCCGATGTCGGCGCCGTAGGTGAGCGCGTCGACGACGGGCTGGAGGAAGAACATCCCCGCGTCCTGGCCGCCGCGGATGTTCACCAGCGTGACGTTCGGGGCCACCCCGGACAGGCCCGCCCGGTCGGCGGCCGCCGCCACCGTGCCGGCCACGTGCGTGCCGTGGCCGCCGCCGTCGTGGTCGGGCGGGTCGACGCAGCCCTCGAACTCGCACGGCCCGTCGAGCGGCGCGCCGGTGGGGTCGGTCGGGATGTCGGTGACGAAGTTGCGCGACAGGCCCACGTCGAGGTTGGGGGCGATGTCGGGGTGGCTGCCGTCCACCCCGGTGTCGAGGATGCCGACGAGCACGCGCCGGTCCCCCGCCTGCACGGCCCGCGCCGCGTCCGCCCGGATCATGGACAGGCCCCACAGCCGCGTGTCGAGCGGATCCAGCCCGCTGGGCCCGGGCGCGGCCTGTGCCGGCCGAGCCGGTCCGCCGCCCCTCGCGGCCTGGGCCGTGCCCACGACGTGCGCCCTCGTGGCGCCGAAGACCCCCTCGATCGCCGCCACCCGCTCCACGAAGCCCTCCGGCGGTGCCGCCACCACCAGCGCACTCACGGCCGGGTTCTCCCGCAGCACCTGCCCGCCCGCGGCCCCGATCGCGGCCACCGCGGAATCGTGGGCGGCCGGGCCGTCGAGCAGCACGGTGAACGTGGAGTGCCCCGCGGGCACCGGCGCGGGCCGCGGTGCCGCCGGCGCGTCCGGAGCGGGCGCGCTGGGCGCGGTGGACGCCGCGCCCACGGTGGCGGCGACGGCGACGACGGCCGCGACCGCCCACCCCACTGCGCGACGGCTCTTCACACGACCTCCCGGATCCCCGAAACCCCCAGGCACCGGGGTCGTCGATCACGATAGGTCATCGGGCGGTCCCGGTCCGGCACGGCACACTGACGGGGTGGCCTACTGGGTGCTGCACGTCGACCTGGACCAGTTCCTGGCCGCCGTCGAGGTCCTGCGCCGCCCGGAGCTGGCCGGGCGGCCGGTCGTCGTGGGCGGGAAGGGCGACCCGACGCAGCGGGCCGTCGTCGCCACGGCGTCCTACGAGGCGCGCGCGTTCGGGGTGCGGTCGGGCATGCCGCTGCGCACGGCCGCCAAGCGCTGCCCGGACGCGGTCTTCCTGCCCGCCGACAACGCCCACTACGAGGAGGTCTCCGAGGAGGTCATGGCCACGCTGCGCGACCGGCCCGGCGTGGTCGTCGAGGTGATGGGCTGGGACGAGGCGTTCGTCGGCGCCGAGACCGGCGACCCGGAGGCGCTGGCCGCCGCGATCCGCTCCGACGTCCTCGAACGCACCCGGCTGCGCTGCTGCGTCGGCATCGGCGACAACATGCTGCGCGCGAAGCTCGCCACCGGGTTCGCCAAGCCCGGCGCGGGCGAGGGCGTCTACCGCCTCACCGCCGCCAACTGGGCCGAGGTGATGCACCACCGCGACACCCGGGCGCTGTGGGGCATCGGCGCCAAGACCGCCCGCAAGCTCGCCGAGCGCGGCATCACCACGGTGGGCGAGCTCGCCGCCGCCGACCCGGCGGCGCTCGCCGCCGAGCTGGGCCCCGCGCTGGGCCCCTGGTACGTGCAGCTGGGCCGCGGCATCGGGCGCGTCGTCGTGGAGGGCACGCCGTGGGTGCCGCGCTCGCGCAGCCACGAGACCACGTTCCAGGAGAACCTCACCGAGTGGGAGGACGTCCGCATCGAGGTGGCGGCGCTCGCCCGCCGGGTGGCCGCCGAGATCGCCGGTGCGGGGCGCCCGGCCGTGCGCGTGGCGGTCAAGGTCCGCTTCGCCCCGTTCTCCACCTCCACGCGCAGCGCCACGCTCGACGCGCCCACCACCGACGCCGAGCGCTTCGCCGCGGCCGCCCTCGACGTGCTCGAACGGTTCCCGTCGCGCCGCGCGGTCCGGCTGCTCGGGGTGCGCGCGGAATTCGCCCCCGTGTGAACTGAGAGCGCACTCAGCGGCGTCCACGCATCGTCGGTCGCGTGGATCACAGTGCGGCGGTGGGGGCGGTGCGCAGGCACCTCGACCGGCACGTCGACCGGCTGGGTGAGCAGGGCTGGGGCCGCGCAGGCGCCGAGCCGAGCGGCCGGGTGAGCCGCGAGGTCCACCGCAGGTTCCTGCGCCGGAGCGTGCCCCGGGGGGCGCACGTGCTCGAGATCGGGGTGGGCGCCGACCGCTTCACCACGGAACTCGCCGCCCGGGGCTGCCGCGTGGTGGTCACCGACCCGTCGCCCGCCCGGCTCGCCGCCCACGAACGCCGCCTGCGCGGCACCCCCGCCGAGCGCAGCGTGCTGCGCCGCGAGGTCCTCGACGGCGCCGACGTGAGCCGCTACGCCGACGGCGAGTTCGACGTGGTGCTCGCCTACGGCGGCCCGCTGTCGTCGGGCTGCGGGTGCGCGGCGTCCGCGCTGCGCGGCCTGCTGCGCGTCGTCACCCCCGACGGCGTCGTCGTCGCGTCGGTGCTGTCGTTGCTCGGGGCGTGGCGCCACCACCCGCCGGGCGTCGGTGCGCCGTCCGACTCGGGCGCGCGCAGCTACCGCTGGTCGGACGTGGTCGCGCTCGTCGACGAGGCCGGCGGCCGGCTCGTCGACGGCAGCGCGAGCAACTGGGCGTCGGCGGGCGATCCCGACTCCCTCGGCCGGCTGGCCGCCGACCGCGACCGCTGGCGCCGCTTCCTCGACCACGAGGTGGCCGCCTGCGCCGAGCCAGGAGCCCGCGACGGCGGCACCCGCATCCTGTTCGCGGCCCGGCGGCGCTGAATACGCTGACCGGTCAGCGCCACCGAGCCCGCCGAGATGCGCCGTGCCGCCCTCCGCAGGGCGGTGACGCGGGTCTCGCGGTGATCACCGCGCCTCCACCAGCGCCGCGGAGAGCCAGGCCACGGCCTCCTCCACGCTCGTCACGGCGGGGGCGTCCGGTGCGGGTGGGCGGGCGAGCAGCACCACCGGCAGGCCCAGCTCGCGGGCGGCCACCAGCTTCGCCGCGGTGAGCTCGCCGCCGCTGTCGCGGGCGACCACCACGTCGATGCGGTGCTCGCGCAGCAGCGCGCGTTCGGCGTCGGCCGTGAACGGGCCGCGCGCGAGCACGAGGTGGTGGCGGGCGGGCAGCGGCGGGGGCGGCGGGTCGACCGCGCGCAGGAGGCACCACAGGTCGAGCCCGGCGAACGCGGCGAGGTCGCCGCTGCCGGTGCTCAGGAACGGGCGCGTGCCCAGCCGTGGCACCAGCTCCGCGGCGCGGGCGGCGTCGGGCACGCGGTGCCAGCGGTCGCCGGGCCCCTCGGTCCAGCCGGGGCGGCGCAGCACGAGCAGCGGCACGCCCGTGGCTGCGGTGGCCGCCACCGCGTTCGCCGTCATCCGGGCGGCGAAGGGGTGCGTGGCGTCGACGACCGCGTCCGTGCGGTGCCCCGACAGCCACGTGGTGAGGCCCTCGACCCCGCCGAAGCCGCCGATCCGGACCTCCCCGCTCGGCAGCCGGGGCCGGGCCACGCGGCCGGCGAGCGACGAGGTCACGGCGAACGCGGGGTGGCGGTGCAGGGCGGCGGCGAGGCGGCGCGCCTCGGCGGTGCCGCCGAGCACCAGCACGTGGCGCGGGGTCACCGCTCGCGCCTGCGCAGCAGGTAGGTGTCCATGATCCAGCCCTTGCGGGCGCGCAGCTCGCCGCGCCGCCGCACGATCTCCCCCTTCACCTGCTCCAACGGCCCGTGCACGAGCGACTCGTCCGGGGTGCCCAGGTAGGCGCCCCAGTAGATGTCCCACCCGTCGGCGGGCACCGCCGCGAAAGCGTCCACCGCGTCCAGCATCACCACGATGTCGTCGGCACCCGCGGGCGGGCCGTCGTCGGCCAGCCGCCGCCCGGTGGTGACGGTGACCGGGCGCCCGACCCGGTTGAGCGGGATCCGGTGGGCCGCGGCGAGCGCCTGCACGGCGCTGATGCCCGGGATCGAGACCACCTCGAACGCCACCGCGCCCCGCTCGCGGATCTGCTCCAGGATCCGCAGCGTGCCGTCGTAGAGCGCCGGGTCGCCCCACACCAGGAAGGCGCCCGCGCCGTCGTCGGCGAGCTCGTCGGCGAGCATCCGCTCGTACAGCGCGGCGCGCCGCTCCTGCCACTCGGCCACCGCACCCGGGTAGCGCCCGCTCGGCGCGGAGCGGTCGCGCTGCGGGTCCCGCGCGGTGACCACGCGGTGCGGCCGGGTGACGTGGCGGGCGAGCAGGGTGGCGCGCAGCGCGGCCAGGTCGCCCTTGGCCTCCCCCTTGTCGATCGTGAAGAACACGTCGGCCCGGTTCATCGCGGCCACCGCCTGCAGCGTGAGGTGCTCGGGATCGCCCGCACCGATGCCGATCACGTAGACCGTGCGCACTCCGCCCCCTATCCCGGATCCGGTGTGCCGGGCGGCGCGACGTCGGGCACCCGCAGGATCAGCGCGTGCGGGTCGACGCGGATCGCGAGCTCCCGCGCGTCGCCCACCGGGTCGCCGTCCACCTGGCAGGGCTGCGGCGACTCCGAGCGGATCACGATGGAGCGTGCCTGCCAGTGCTCCACGCGCCGGTCCCCCCGGCGCTGGCGCGTGATCACGCGCAGGGCCACGGCCACCCAGCCGGCCACGGTGCTCGGGGCGAGACTGACCACGTCGAGCACGCCGTCGTCCACGGTGGCGCGCGGCATGAGGACCAGCCCGCCCAGCAGGGTGCCGCTGTTGCCGCACAGCACGGTGCGGGTGCGCCGCCGCAGCGGGGGTCCGTCGTCGAGGGTCAGGGTGACGCGCATGCGCCGCCCGCGCATGGCCCGCAGGCCCGAGATCACGTACGCGAGCGGCCCGACGCGGCCCTTGAGCGTCTCCGGGGTGCTCTCCATGATCGCCGCGTCGAAGCCGGTGCCCGCCATCACGAGGAACACCCGTTCCTCCTCGGCGCCGTCGATCCGGATGCGGCCCACGTCGATGGGCCGGTCGTCGCCGGTGAGAGCCACCCGGGTGGCGGCCACCACGCCGTCCGGGGTGCCGACGGTGCGCGCGAGCAGGTTGCCGGTGCCCGCGGGGACCAGCCCCATCGCCACCCCGGTGCCCGCGAGCGCCTCCGCCACCGACCGCACGGTGCCGTCGCCGCCGCAGGCGAGCACCACGTCGGCCCCTTTCTCCACCGCCAGCGCCGCCTGCCCGGTGCCCGGGTCCTCCACCGTGGTCTCCAGCCACAACGGGTCGGCCCACCCGAGGCCGGTGCACACCGACTCGATGCGCGCCCGGGTGCCGGGCTCGACCTTGGTGGGGTTCACCACCACCGCCGCGAGCGGCCGGTCCTCCGGCTCGGCGGTGAGCGGGTCCGGGTCGGCGGCCCGGCGGCGGCCCCGCACCACGACGCCCGCGAGGAGCAACCCGAGTACGGGCAGCGCCGCGAGCGCGAGGAACCACCAGTCGTTCACGACGGAACCCTATGCGCAGGCTCGCCCGCGGGCGCGCGGCGTACGCCACACGGCCGGTCGGCGTACCCCCTCGCGGGACCCGCCGCACCGCCGGACGGCCTCGGCCCGGTCAGGCCGCCACGAGGTCGCGCGGGTCGGCGTAGGGCAGCCCCAGGTCGTGGGCGACCTGCAGGTTGGTGAGCGCGCCGCGGTGCGTGGACAGGCCCGCGGCGAGGCCGGGGTCGGCGGACACCGCGTCGGCCCAGCCCGTGTTCGCCAGCCGCAGCACGTAGGGCAGGGTGGCGTTCGTCAGCGCGTAGGTGGACGTGTGCGGCACGGCCCCGGGCATGTTGGCCACGCAGTAGAACACCGAGTCGTGCACGGTGTAGGTCGGCTCGGCGTGAGTGGTGGGCCGGGAGTCCTCGAAGCAGCCACCCTGGTCGATCGCGATGTCCACGAGCACCGACCCGGGCTTCATCCGGCGCACCAGGTCGTTGCTCACCAGCTGCGGGGCCCGCCCGCCCGGCACGAGCACGGCGCCGATCACGAGGTCGGCCGCCAGGCACGCCTCCTCCAGCTCGTGGGCGTTGGAGGCCAGGGTGCGCACGCGCCCGGCGTAGCGCTCGTCGACGCGGCGCAGCGCGGCGAGGTCGACGTCGAGCACCGTGACCTCGGCGCCGAGCCCGACGGCGATCGCCACCGCGTTGCGGCCGGCCACCCCCGCGCCGATCACCACGACGTTCGCCGGCCGGACACCGGGCACCCCGCCGAGCAGCACGCCCCGGCCGCCCGCGGCGCGCAGCAGGGCGTTCGCGCCCGCCTGCGGTGCGAGCCGCCCCGCCACCTCGCTCATCGGCGCGAGCAGCGGCAGCGTGCCGTCAGGCAGGCGCACGGTCTCGTAGGCGATGGCGGTGGTGCCGGAGTCGAGCAGGGCCCGCGTGCACTCGGCCGACGCCGCGAGGTGCAGGTAGGTGAAGAGCACCTGGTCGCGGCGCAACCGGTGGTACTCCTCCTCGATCGGCTCCTTGACCTTGAGCAGCAGGTCCGCGGCCGCCCACACGTCGTCGGCCCCGTTGCCGTTCGCGCCGCCGACGATGCGCGCGCCCACGGCCTCGTAGTCGGCGTCGCTGATCGCGCTACCGACCCCGGCGCCGCGCTCGACGAGCACGTGGTGCCCGGCGCGGACGAGCTCCCGCGCGCCCGCCGGGGTGAGCGCCACCCGGTACTCGTGGTTCTTGACCTCGCGGACAACCCCGATCCTCATGGACAGAGGATGAAGAAGCTGCTGATCCTGAGCAACAGCTCCGCAGGAGATTCGATATCGTCCGATCATGGCTCTCCCATCTGCGGGTTCGCGCCCCGAACGGGCTCTGCAGCCGAAGGACGTTCGCCTCGACGACACTGACCGGGCGATCCTGCAGGTCCTCGCCGACGACGCCCGCATCTCCAACAAGGAGCTGGCCGACCGGGTCGGCATCGCGCAGTCCACCTGCCTCGGGCGGGTGCGCACCCTGCGTGCCGCCGGGGTGATCCGCGGGTTCCACGCCGACATCGACCCGCGCGCCCTCGGCCACGACCTCGAGGCGATGATCGCCATCCGGCTCCAGCCGCACGCCCGCGGCAGCCTCACCGAGCACGTCGCGGCGCTGTCGGAGCGCCCGGAGGTGCTGGACGTCTACTTCGTCGCGGGCGCCAACGACTTCCTGCTGCACGTCGCCACCGCGAGCACCGACGCGCTGCGCGCGTTCGTGGCCGACCACCTCAACCGCGACCCGGCGATCGCGGGCACCGAGACCAACCTGATCTTCGAGCACACCCGGGCGGCCGGGCGCCGCGGGCGGTGACGGGCCCGCGATCGGCCGATCGGCGCACCACGCACCACCACACGAGCGTCACCTGCCCGTAGGATGCCCCCCATGGGGGGCAGCGTGGACGTCGATCCTGTCGAGGAGTTCCCACTACTTTCACGGCTGCTGCAATCGGCGGCCGACCGGGGCGAAGGCACCGTGCTGGGCCTGGTGCCGCCCGGGCGCTCGCGGATCGGGCGCGTGTCGCGCGTCGACGCCGCGGCGTTCACCGAGCGGCTCGCCGCGGCCTACCGCGAGCGCTCGCCCGCGATGGTCCGCTACGCCACCCGCAAGGTGGGCGACCCGGGCCGCGCCGAGGACGTCGTCCAGCGGGCGTTCGAGAAGATCCTGCGCCGCCAGCAGGGCAACCCGCCCGAGATCACCAACATGCAGGCCTACGTGCTCACCGCCGTCTGCAACGAGATCAACCGCGAGCTGCGCGAGGTGATCCCGGCGCGGGCCAACGTCAGCATCGACGACCCGGAGCGCGGCGAGGACGCACCGAGCTCGCCGGTCGACATCTCCGCGCAGGTCGCCGACGCCGCGGCCCTGCGCGACGCGCTCGCCACCCTCTCGCCCCGCGAGCGGGAGGCCGTGATCATCCGGATGCAGTGGCAGCTGTCCGTGGCGGAGGCCGCCGAGGTCATGCAGCTGTCGGTGGGCGCGGTCAAGCGCTACACCTCCGACGGCCTGCGCCGGCTGCGCGAGCGCCTCGACCCGGCCTACGTGGCCTGAACCCCGAGGAAATCCGCGAGCCCGGTGAGCAGCCGGTCGACGTCTGAGTCGTCGACGTAGGGCGCCAGGCCGATCCGCAGCGCGCCCGCGTTGCCGAGGCCGAGCCGGCGTGCGGGCTCCAGCGCGTAGAACGAGCCCGCGGGGGCGTGCACGCCGCGCTCGGCGAGGAACGCGTACGCGGCGGCCGGATCGTGCTCGGCGAACGTCACGAGCAGCGTGGGCGTGCGGTGCGCCGCCCGCGACAGCACGGTGACGCCGGGCAGGGCCGCGAGGCCGGCCTCGATCCGGTCGCGCAGCCGGTCCTCGTGGGCACCGATCCGGCTCATCGCCGACACCAGCCGGTCGCGCCGCGTGCCGCCCGACCCCAGTCCGGCGAGGAAGTCGACGGCCGCGGCGGTGCCGGCGAGCAGCTCGTAGGGCAGCGTGCCCAGCTCGAAGCGCTCGGGCACCACGTCCGTGGAGGGCAGCAGCTTCTGCGGGCGCAGCCCCTCCAGCAGGGCGGGAGCCGCGGCGAGCACGCCGCAGTGCGGGCCGAGGAACTTGTAGGGCGAGCAGGCGAAGAAGTCCGCACCCAGCGTCTCGACGTGCACGGGAACGTGCGCGGTGGCGTGCACCCCGTCGACGTAGGTGAGCGCGCCCGCCTCGTGGGCCAGGTCGGTGATCGCGCGCACCGGCGGGCAGGTGCCCAGCAGGTTCGACGCCGCCGTCACGGCGACGAGCCGGGTGCGCGAGGTGAGCACCTCGGCCACCGCCTCGGCCGGCAGCTCCGCGGTGCGCGGGTCGAACTCGGCCCACCGCACCCGCGCGCCGACCGCCTCGGCCGCCAGCACCCACGGGCGGACGTTGGCGTCGTGGTCCAGCGAGCTGACGACCACCTCGTCCCCGGGACCCCAGCCGGACGCGAGGGTGCGGGCCACGTCGAAGGTGATCTGGGTCATGCTGCGGCCGAAGACCACGCCCGCGGGGTCGGCCCCGAGCAGATCGGCCATGGCGCTGCGGGCCGCCACCACGATGTCGTCGGCAGCGCGCTCGGCCGCGGTGACCCGGCCGCGGTTGGCCAGCGGCGACACGAGCGCGTGGCGCACCGCGTCCGCCACCGGTGCGGGCACCTGGGAACCACCCGGCCCGTCGAAATGGGCGTAGCCCGCCTCCAGGGCCGGGAACTGCGCACGGACCGCCGCGACGTCGTAGATCACCCCGCCACCCTGCCACGCCGGGCCGGCCGGATCACCAGTCCTCGGGCTCCATGCCGTTCTCCGACCCGGTGGCGCGGTGGCGCCCCTCGCGCAGGCCGCGCTGGTAGGTGCTGAGCCGGTCGCGCACGCGGTCGGGCGCGCGTTCCGCCGGACCCGACGTGCCTGCTCCTGCGCCGTTCTGGCCGTTGGGCTCGGTGGTGCGCGGCGGCGGCACCAGCTGGTTGCCCGGGAGGCGCCTCGGCAGGCCGCTGGACGTGGTGGGCAGCTCCTCCGGCTCCGACCGCGCGGCCCGCGCCGCGGCCTCGCGCCACTCGTCGTCCTGCGGGGTGGCCCAGTCGAGGGCTCCCGAACCACCGGAACCGCCCTGCTCGTCGTCGCGGAACCACGCGGACGCGATCGCCTCGAAGATCGGGGTGGCGTACCGGTCGTCGATCGGCTCCAGCGGCAGGTCGAGCAGCGGCCCGAACAGCTCGTCCACCTGCGAGGACGACGACGGCGAGTAGGCGGGTGCGTCGTCGAACGACAGTGGCGGCGTGGAGCTGCCGTTGCTCGAGCCGTTGGTGCCGTTGGTGCCGTTCGACCCGTGCCCATGCCCGTTGCCGTTGCCGACGCCGGTGTCGAGCACGGCCTCGAAGCCGTGCTCGAACGACGGCAACGAGGGCAGCGGCGGACTGCTCGCCACGCGCGGCTCGGGTGCGGGCAGCGGGGGCGGAGGGGGTGGCGGCGGAGGAGGTGGCGGCGGGGGCGGCTCCGGCACCGTGAGCGTGGCGGCCGGGCAGTAGACGCTCGCGACCACACCGGTGCCCATGGCGGGCGGGCCGCCCACCGGGCGGCGCAGCGCGATCCCGTGGCGGGAGCTGCGGGCGATCTTCTCGGCCGCGGCCGCCGCCCGGGCCCCGCCGAGCCCGTCCGGGTCGTGGCGCAGGGCACCCTCCACCACGGCGTCGACGGTGGCGCCGCGGCCGTGGACCGAGTGCGGGTCCAGATGGCTCACGAGCTCGACGCGGGCGCCCGGGTACACGGCGGTGACGTGGTCGACGAGCTCGGCGAGCACGTGCGCGACCTCCACCGCGGCGGCCGGCGCCACCAGCGCCTCCGGCGCGGGCCGGACGTCGACGAGGCGCGGCTCCTCCGCCAGATCCGCGGCGTGGGAGACGACGTCGCCGAGCTGCCGCGGCCCCCCGGTGCGCACGCCGGGCTCCTGCCCGGCCAGCAGCAACAGGCTCTCGGTGTCGCGACGCATCCGCTCGGCGGTGTCGCGCAGCTCGGGCAGGCCGGGCGGCTCCGGGTAGAGCTGCTCGGCGTGCAGTCGTTCCAACAGCCGGATGTGCTGGTCGAGGCGGGCCTGCAGCCGCCGGGCGACCCCGGCCGCCGGATCGTCCCCACCCCGGTCGAGGGCACCGGGATCGGCGGCGCCACGATCCACCGGGCCGAGATCCCAGCGATCGATGCCCGCGGCGGATCCGAGGTGCGCGAGGTAGCCCGAGTCTCCCTCGTAACCCCTGTCCACCAGCCGGTTCCTCTCCAAAGGGTCGATGAGTCGTGCCGGCCCCGCGTCCGAGCGGCGTGACCCTTGTCACGCCGGGCCATCGTGGCCGGCTGCCCTGGCGACCGCACGCTACCTCGCGGCGGCCTCCCGCCGACCGGTTGCGCCGAGAGTGCGCTCAGGGCGCGCCTGCCTGCGACGGGCGGCCCGGACAGGCCGTGACCTGCATCGGACGGCACGCACCGTAGCCCATTCGGGTGGGTTTCGACTACAGGCGGGTGGCGAACGGAGGCATCACCGCGGTCGAGTGGTACAGACGCCTTCCCTCCGATGAGTTCGGCTGCCGCGAGAGGTCACAAGTCTGCGCCGGGCTGTGCCGCCCGGCCGAGCGACCGAGATGCGAGGAGGAGCCATGACCGGTGTACGGGTCCTGGTGGGCACGCGCAAGGGAGCATTCGTGCTCACCGCCGACGGCACGCGCGAGCGGTGGGAGGTGAGCGGCCCGCACTTCGCGGGCTGGGAGATCTACCACGTCGCCGGTTCCCCGGCCGATCCCGACCGGCTCTACGCCTCCCAGTCCGGCGGCTGGTTCGGCCAGATCGTGCAGCGCTCCGACGACGGCGGCGCCACCTGGGCACCCGTGGGCAACGAGTTCACCTACGCGGGGGTGCCCGGCACCCACCAGTGGTACGACGGCACGCCCCACCCGTGGGAGTTCGCCCGGGTGTGGCACCTCGAGCCGTCGGCCACCGACCCGGACACCGTGCTCGCGGGCGTCGAGGACGCGGCGCTGTTCCGCAGCACCGACGGCGGCGGCACCTGGCAGGAACTGCGCGGCCTGCGCGAGCACGGATCGGGGTCGAGCTGGCAGCCCGGCGCGGGCGGGATGTGCCTGCACACCATCCTCGTCGATCCGCGCGACCCGGCCCGGATGCACGTGGCGATCTCCGCCGCGGGCGTCTTCCGCACCGACGACGGCGGCGCGTCGTGGACGCCCGCGAACCGCGGACTGCGCTCGGAGGGCATCCCCGACGAGGACGCCGAGGTGGGCCACTGCGTCCACCACCTCGCGAGGCACCCGTCCCGCCCGGACACCCTCTACATGCAGAAGCACTGGGACGTGATGCGCAGCGACGACGGCGGCGCGAACTGGTACGACATCGGCGAGGGCCTGCCCAGCGACTTCGGGTTCCCGATCGAGGTGCACGCCCACGAGCCCGACACCGTCTACGTCGTGCCCATCACCAGCGACTCCGTGCACGTCCCGCCGGAGGGCAGGCTGCGGGTGTACCGCACCCGCACCGGGGGCGGCGAGTGGGAGCCGCTCACCAAGGGCCTGCCGCAGGAGCACTGCTACGTCAACGTGCTGCGCGACGCCATGGCCGTCGACTCGCTCGACACGTGCGGCGTCTACGTCGGCACCACCGGCGGCCAGGTGTACGCCTCCGCCGACGCGGGCGACACCTGGGCCCCGATCGTGGAGCACCTGCCGGCCGTGCTGTCGGTGCAGGTGCAGACCCTGTCATGAGCGGGGCCATGACCGGGGCCGACCACGGGTCGGGCGTCCGGGTGAAGCTGCCGGCGCACCTGCGCAAGCTCGCCCAGGTCGACGGGGAAGTGCGGCTCGACGTCGCGGCGCCGATCACGCAGCGCGCCGTGCTCGACGCGCTGGAGGCCCGCCACCCGGTGCTGCGCGGCACGATCCGCGACCACGCCACCCTGCGGCGCCGCGCGTACGTGCGGTTCTTCGCCTGCGAACAGGACCTGTCCCACGACGAACCGGACGCCGAGCTGCCCGCGGAGGTGGCGGCGGGGAAGGAGCCGTTCCTCGTGGTGGGGGCGATGGCGGGCGGCTGAGGCCCCCGGGAGGTTCAGGAAAGCCACATTGCAGGCCTCTCCGGCCCTGAATGTGGCTTTCCTGAACCTCCTACTCGAAGCGGCTCGGGTCACCCGCACCCCGGCGGATGATCTCTGGCTCGTCGCCGGAGAAGTCGACCACCGTGGTGGGCTCGGTGCCGCACTCGCCGGAGTCCAGCACCGCGTCCACCACGGAGTCGAGGCGCTCCTTGATCTCCCAGCCCTGGGTGAGGGGCTCGGGTTCGTCCGGCAGCAGGAGCGTGGAGGACAGCAGCGGCTCCCCCAGCTCGGCCAGCAGCGCCTGCACCACGGCGTGCTCGGGGATGCGGACGCCCACCGTCTTCTTCTTCGGGTGCAGGAGCCGCCGCGGCACCTCCTTGGTGGCCGGGAGGATGAACGTGTAGCTGCCCGGCGTCGCGGACTTCACGGCCCGGAACACCCGGTTGCTGATGTGCACGAACTGCCCGAGCTGGGCGAAGTCGGCGCACACGAGCGTGAAGTGGTGTTTGTCGTCGAGTTGCCGGATCTTGCGGATCCGGTCGAGCCCGGCCGCGTCCCCGAGCTGGCAGCCGAGGGCGAAACAGGAGTCGGTCGGGTAGGCGATCAGACCGCCGCTGCGGACGATGTCGGCGACCTGACCGATCGCACGCCGCTGGGGATCGACCGGGTGGACGTCGAAGTACCGCGCCATGAGGCGGAGCGTAGGACGATCAGCGCCGGTGTGGCACACCGGAACGCGCAACTCGACCGGTTCGGCGCGCGACTCACGCCCCGGGACGGGAGACTCGCGCCCACTCCGGCGAGTCCCCCACCCCGACGGCCGAACCCCCCACCCCGACGGCCGAGTCCCGCGTCTCGGTGCCCGAAACGCACGTTCGGCGCCTCAGCGGGGGCTGGTGATCTTCTCCTCGGCCACGGTCCAGGCACGCGCCTGCTCGCTCAGGGTGACGCCGAGGCCGGGCCGGTCGGACAGGTGCATGCGACCGTCCCGGATCTCCAGGCGCTCCGGGAACAGCGGGTACAGCCAGTCGAAGTGCTCCACCCACGGCTCGATCGGGTACGCCGCCGCGAGATGGACGTGGATCTCCATCGCGAAGTGGGGTGCGAGCTGGAGGTTCCGGTGCTCGGCCAGCGCGGCGAGCTTCAGGAACTGCGTGATGCCGCCGATGCGGGGCGCGTCGGGCTGCAGGACGTCGACGGCGCCGTGGCGGATCAGCTCGGCGTGCTCGGCCACGCTCGTGAGCATCTCGCCGGAGGCGATCGCGGTGTCGAGGGACCGCGCGAGCGCGGCGTGCCCCTCGGCGTCGTAGGCGTCGAGGGGCTCCTCGATCCAGACGAGGTCGAACTCCTCGAGCGCGCGCCCCACGCGCATGGCGGTGGGACGGTCCCACTGCTGGTTGGCGTCCACCATCAGCGGGGCGTCGCCGATGTGCTCGCGCACGGCGCGGACGCGGCGCAGGTCCGCGGCGCGGTCGGGCTGACCGATCTTGATCTTGATGCCGCCGACGCCCGACTCGAGCGTGCGCGTGGCGTTGTCGAGCACCTGCTCGATCGGCTCGTGCAGGAACCCGCCGGAGGTGTTGTAACAGCGCACGGAGTTGCGGTGGGCGCCGAGCAGCTTGGCCAGGGGCAGCCCGGCGCGCTTGGCCTTGAGGTCCCACAACGCCACGTCGATCGCGGCGAGGGCCTGGGTGGCCGCGCCGCTGCGCCCGACCGACGCACCCGCCCAGACCAGCTTGGTCCACAGCCTTCCGATGTCGCTGGGATCCTCGCCGATCAGGTCGGGCGCCACCTCGCGGGCGTGCGCGAACTGGGCCGGCCCACCGGCGCGCTTGGAGTAGCTGAACCCGAGCCCCTCCCACCCGGCCTCGGTGGTGATCTCGGCGAAGAGGAAGGCGACCTCGGTCATCGGCCGCTGGCGGCCGGTGAGCACCTTGGCATCGCTGATCCCGGTGGGCAGCGGCAACGTCACCGACGAGAGCCTCACCGACGTGATCCGGTCGAGCACGGCAGCTCCTCCGATCATCGGACCAGGCACGGGCGCTTGGCGTCGAACCGCCACCCGGGCACGAGGTACTGCATGGCCACGGCGTCGTCGCGCGCGCCGAGCCCGTGCTCGCGGTAGAGCTCGTGCGCGGCGGCGAGCGCGTCCGGGTCGAGCTCCACGCCGAGGCCGGGGACGTCGGGCACGGCGATCGCGCCGCCCGAGATCTGCAGCGGATCCCGGGTGAGGGCCTGCCCGTCCTGCCAGATCCAGTGCGTGTCGAGCGCGGTGATCGAGCCGGGCGCGGCCGCGCCGACGTGGGTGAACATGGCCAGCGACACGTCGAAGTGGTTGTTGGAGTGCGAGCCCCACGTCAGGCCGAACCCCGCGCAGAGCTGGGCCACCCGCACCGAGCCGCGCATGGTCCAGAAGTGCGGGTCGGCGAGCGGGATGTCGACGGAGCCCGCGCGCACGGCGTGGGCGAGCTGGCGCCAGTCGGTGGCGATCATGTTGGTGGCCGTGGGCAGGCCGGTGGCGCGGCGGAACTCGGCCATCGTCTCGCGGCCGGAGAAGCCGCCCTCGGCGCCGACGGGGTCCTCGGCGTAGGCGAGCACGCCGTGCAGGGCGCGGCACAGCTCCACGGCCTCGGCGAGCGGAAACGCGCCGTTGGGGTCGAGGGTGATGCGCGCGTCCGGGAAGCGCTCGGCCAGCGCCCGTACGGCGGCCACCTCCTCCGCGCCCGCGAACACGCCGCCTTTCAGCTTGAAGTCGGCGAACCCGTAGCGGGCCTGCGCGGCCTCGGCGAGCGCCACCACGTCCTTCGGGGTGAGCGCGGGTTCGCGGCGCAGCCGCTCCCAGTCGTCGGCCGGGTTGTCCTCCGCGACGTAGGGCAGGTCGGTGGCGCGCCGGTCGCCCACGTAGAACAGGTAGCCGAGCACCGGTACGCAGGCCCGCTGCTGCCCGTCGCCGAGCAGCTCGGCCACCGGCACACCGAGCTCCTGGCCGAGCAGGTCGAGCAACGCCGACTCCAGCGCCGTGACGGCGTGGATCGTGGTGCGCTGGTCGAAGGTCTGCTGACCGCGCCCGCCCGCGTCGCGGTCGGCGAAGGCGTCGGCCACCGACCGCAGCAGCGTGCCGGCCCGCGCCACCGGACGCCCGACGAGCAGGTCGGCCGCGTCGGCGATGGTCCGCCGGATCCCCTCGCCGCCCGGCGCCTCACCGACGCCGGTGCGTCCCGCGCTGTCGGTGACGATCGCGATCTCGCGCGTGAAGAACGGCCCGTGGGCGCCGCTCAGGTTGAGCAGCATGCTGTCGTGGCCCGCGACGGGCACGACCTCCACCCGGGTCACGGTCGCCATCAGGAGACCTTCTGCACCAGCGTCGCCAGCTCGGCGCGCTCGTCGTCGGTGAGGTCGGTGAGCGGCGGGCGCACGCGACCGCCGTCGCGGCCCACGGCCGTCAGCCCGGCCTTGATGATCGACACCGCGTACCCCTTCCCGCGGTCGCGGATGTCGAGGTAGGGGATCACGAACTCCGACAGGAGCCGGTAGACCGTCTCGCGGTCCTGCCGGCGCACGGCCGCGTAGAAGCGCAGGGCGAACTCGGGCAGGAAGTTGAACAGGGCCGACGAGTAGGTGCTCACGCCCAGCTGCAGCAGCGGCAGCGCGAACGTCTCCGCGGTGGGCAGGCCGCCGATGTAGGCCAGCCGCTCGCCGAGGCGGGCGTAGATGCGGGTGAGGCGCTCGATGTCGCCGACGCCGTCCTTGAACCCCACCAGGTTCGGGTTGCGCTCGGCGAGCTCGGCCATCGTGGCGTCGGTGAGCACGGCGTTGGCCCGGTTGTAGAAGATCACGCCGAGGTCGGTGGCCCGGCAGACCGCGCTCACGTGCTCGGCCAGGCCGCGCTGGCCGGCCTCGGTGAGGTAGGGCGGGAACAGCAGCACGCCCGACGCGTGTGCTTCCTGCGCCGCCTTCGCCTGCGCCACGGCGAGTGCGGTGGCGCCGGTGGCCGGAGCGATCACCGGCACCCGCTCACCCACCTCGTCGACCGCGGTGCGCACGACCCGGTCGACCTCGGCCGGGGTGAGGGAGAACCCCTCCCCCGTGCCGCCGGCGGCGAACAGGCCCGCGACGTCGAAGCCGGCCTGCCAGGCGAGGTGCTCCCGGTACCGCGGTTCGTCGAACTGCAGGTCGGCGTCGAAGTGGGTCACCGGGAAGGAGAGCAGGCCGGACCGGAGCCGGTCGCCGAGCTCGTCCGGGGGCAGCAGCGTCACGCGGTCACCGTAGGAACCGCGACGATGCCTGTCCAAGAGCGGTTCCGCATGGTGCGATACCGCGCAAGCATCGTCACGCGACGGTGAACCCGTCGAGGACGTCCAGCACCCGCGCCAGCGCCGGGTTGGCCGACTCCTTCGCCCACAGCAGGTGCAGCTCCACCGGTTCGGCCACCGGGGTCACCAGCCGGGCGAATCCGACGCCCTCGATCGGCAGCCGCACGGCCGACGCGGGCACGAACGCGATGCCGCGGCCCGCCGCCGCGAGCCACAGCATCGTGAGCACCTGGCTCACGGTGTGGACGATGTCCTCCTGCGGGATCGGGACGACCCCGGCGACGAGGTCGTAGAAGTAGCGCGCCTTCGTGGGCGAGTGCATGACGACCGGTTCGCCCGCCACGTCGTCGGCGGTGACGTCGCGGCCGAGGGCGAGCAGCCGGTGGCCCGCCGGCGCTGCCACGTACAGCGGCTCGCGGTGCAGCAGCCGGGACTCGAACGTGTCCCGGTCGAACGGCGGGCGGGCGAGGCCGAGGTCGATCTCCCGGTGGGCCAGCGCGGCCACCTGCTCGCGCGTGACCATCTCGGCGAGGTCGACGTCGACGTATGGCAGCCGGCGGCCCAGCTCGTTGAGCAGCCGGCCGAGGATGCCGTAGGTGGACGCCGCGGTGAACCCGATCCGCACCACCCCGCTCGTGCCCGAGGAGACGCGCCGCGCCAGGTCGGGCGCGGCGTCGGCGAGGGTGAGCAGCCGCCGGGCCTCGGTGAGGAACACCCGGCCCGCGGCCGTGAGGTCGACCCGGCGGTTGTCGCGCACGAGCAGCTGGGCGCCGACAGCGCGCTCCAGCTTCTGGATCTGGCGCGAGAGCGGGGGCTGGGTCATCTTCAGGCGGACGGCCGCCCGGCCGAAGTGCAGCTCCTCGGCGACGGCCACGAAGCCGCGCAGCTGCTCGAGCGTGTACGCCATACCCCGACGGTATCAATTCATGCTGTATCGGATTTGGACAGGCATGATCGCCGTTCCTAGGCTGCCCCGGCAAGGGATTCCGGCATCTCGAAGGGGAGAGCCATATGGCCAGGAACGTCGGCAGTCGCCACGGGGCGGTGGCCGCGCTCGGGGTCGCCGCCGCGCTCGCGCTCACCGCGTGCGGGGGCAACCTCGGCAGCTCCGGGGGCTCCGGGGAAGCGGCGGAGTTCCCCGGGGGTGACCCCATCACGATCCTCGTGGGCCAGGACCCCGGCGGCAGCACCGACCTGATCGCGCGGGCACTGGCCGACTCCGCGTCCGACGACCTCGGCGTGCCGATCACCGTCGAGAACAAGCCGGGCGCCAACGGGGCGCTCGCGGCGCGCGAGCTCGCCTCCGCCGCGCCCGACGGGCACACGCTCATGATCTTCAACGGCAGCCTCGCCTACATCACCCCGCTGGCCGTCTCCCCCGACGAGGCCGTCGACATCGCCGACTACGAGATCGTCACCGGCATCTCCCAGGACGACTACGTCCTCGTCACGGCCGCGTCGTCGGGCTTCCGCACCGTGGCCGACCTCGCCGCCGCGGGCCGGCCGGTCACCTACGGCACCACCGGCGTGGGCACCGGGAGCGAGCTGTCGCAGGCCCTCCTGTTCGGCCAGTCGGGGATCCCGGCGAGCGCCGTGCCGTTCGACGGCGGCTCCCCCACCCTCACCGCGGTGCTCGGCGGCCAGGTCGACGTCGGCTCGATCCAGCTGGGCGAGGCCGTCGAGCAGATCGAGGCGGGCACGCTCACACCGCTCGTGACGTTCGCCCGCGAGCGGCCCTCCTACCTGCCCGACACCCCGACCGCCGTCGAGGCCGGCTACGACGTGCCGGTGCAGCAGTCGCGGGCGGTGTTCGGGCCGGAGGGCACCCCGCCCGAGGTGCTCGACCGGCTGCGCGCCGCGTTCGGCGCCGCGTTCGGCACCGACGCCTACAAGCAGTTCAACGCCGACAACCAGCTCACCCCCAACGAGGTCGACGGGGAGGAGCTGCGCACGCAGTGGGCCGGAAGCCTCGAGGACTACCGCCGCGTCACCGAGCAGTACGGCATCACGCTCGGCGCCGGGCAGTGACCGTGGAGCCCGGCACGACCGCGCCCGGGACGGCCGGCGGGGACCGCCTGTCGGACGCCGTGCGGCACGAGGTCGAGGCCGAGCACGAGGGCAGGCCGCCCCGCGCCGGACGGCCGACCGACGCCGTGGTCGGGCTCGCGGTGGTGGGGCTCGGCGTCGCGGCGTTGCTCGGCTCGCTGGCCCTCGGGGTGGGCAGCGCCGCCGCCCCCGGCCCCGGCACCTGGCCGTTCCTGGTGAGCGTCGTGCTCGTGGCACTCGGGCTCGGGCTGCTGGCGCTGACCGGGCGCACCCACGACGCGGAGCGGTTCACCCGCGCGAGCGTGCTCGTGCTCGCCGGCCTGGGCACGATGGTCGCGTTCGTCGCGGTCGTCGCGACCATCGGCTTCGAGATCCCCTCGACGCTGCTGGTGTTCGTGTGGGTCCGGTTCCTCGGCGGCGAGTCCTGGCGGACCTCGATCGTCACGAGCCTCGCCACGGTGGTCGCGTTCTACGTCGTGTTCGTCGGCCTGCTCGCCGTCCCGATCCCGCACATGTTCTAGGGAGTCCCGGTGGACCCGTCCGCGGTGGTGGAGGGCTTCAGCGTCGTGCTGGAGCCCACCAACCTCCTGTTCTGCCTCGTCGGCGTGGTCGTCGGCATGCTGGTCGGGGTGTTGCCCGGGCTCGGCCCCGCGGCCACGATCGCGATCCTGCTGCCGATCACGTTCGGCCTCGAGCCGGTGACCGCGATCATCATGCTCGCCGGGATCTTCTACGGCGCCCAGTACGGCGGCACGATCACCTCGGTGCTGCTGCGGCTGCCGGGCGAGGCGTCGTCGGTGGTCACCGTGTTCGACGGGCACGCGCTCGCCCGCCATGGCCGGGCGGGCACCGCGCTGGGCATCGCCGCGATCGGCTCGTTCGTCGGCGGCACGGTGTCGGTGGTGGCGCTGTCGCTGCTCGCGCCGCTGGTGGCGGGGTTCGCGCTCGACTTCGGGCCGCCGGAGTACACGGCGCTCGCGCTGCTGGGCATCCTGCTGGTCTCCACGGTCAGCAGCGGGCACCGGCTCAAGGCGCTCGTCGCGGCCTGCGCCGGGCTGCTGCTCGCCACCGTGGGCCGCGACAGCTTCACCGGCGCCGCGCGCTTCACGTTCGACAACCTCTCGCTCGCCGACGGCATCGACTTCGTGCCGATCGCGATGGGCCTGTTCGGGCTCGGGGAGGTCCTGCACAACCTGGAGCAGCGCCACCGCGCCGTGCAGGCGCCCGCGCGCGTCACCGACGTCTGGCCCTCCCGCGCCGACCTGCGCGCCTCGTCGGGGGCGATCGGGCGCGGCTCGGTGATCGGGTTCCTGCTCGGGGTCCTGCCCGGCGGCGGGGCCACGATCGCCTCGCTCGCCGGCTACGCGGTCGAGAAGCGCCGCGCGAAGGAGCCGGAGCGGTTCGGGCGCGGCGCGGTGGAGGGCGTCGCGGCACCGGAGACCGCCAACAACGCCGCGGCCACCTCGTCGTTCATCCCGCTCCTCACTCTCGGCATCCCCGCCAACGCGACGATGGCCGTGATCTTCGGGGCGTTGCTCATCCAGGGCGTGAGCCCGGGACCCCAGCTGGTCACGCAGCACCCGGACCTGTTCTGGGGCGTGATCAACTCGATGTACGTCGGCAACGTCCTGCTGCTGATCATGAGCATCCCGCTGGTCGGGCTGTTCGTCCGCATCGTGCGCGTGCGGGCCACGATCCTCGCGCCGATCACGGTGCTGATCACCCTCATCGGCGTCTACACGGTCGGCAACGACGTGTTCGACATCGTGCTCGTGATCGTCTTCGGCGCGCTGGGCTACCTGATGAAGAAGCTCGGGTTCGAGCCGGGCCCGCTCGTGCTGGCGTTCGTCCTCGGCTCGCTGCTGGAGGACTCCCTGCGCCGCTCGCTCATCATCTTCGACGGCGACGCCACCGGGTTCGTCACCCGGCCGATCTCGGGCACCCTGCTCGCCGCCTTCGTGGTGGTGGCACTGCTGCCCCTCGTGCGGGCCCTGGTCGCGCGGCGCCGGTCCCCCGCGGCGGAGCTCGCACAGCAGCGGTAGTCCGCATGGCCATGATCACCGAGTTGGCGCGTTCCCGGGTCGATTTCGCCCGTTCTTGCGCCGAACCCGTGATCATGCCTTCGCTGAACGGCCTCCTGGCGGGCTCCCCGCGAGCGACGGCCGGCCGTCACACGGTCATGATCGCCGGTCTGGCGCGTTCTCCGACCGCTCACGTCGGTTCTCGCCGCCAGGGCGCGTTGAAGGCAAAGCCTTTCACGGTGATCACGTGTCCCGTCTTCCCCGAGCGCTGGGCGGCAGGGCACGGTCGGTGCACGCGGGCAGAGGGGGGATGACCGTGCGCGTGCGCAGCGCCGCCGTCGCATTCGGTCTCGTCGTCACGATCGCCTCGGCGGGCGTGGTGGCGTGCGCCGAGCCGGGCGAGGAGGAGGACCCGAGCGTCCGGCGCACCACGCTCGGGGCGGTGCGGGGTCTCGCCGAGGAGGGGTCGCTGTCCTGGCTCGCGATCCCCTACGCCGAGCCACCGGTCGGGGAGCTGCGCTGGCGCGCCCCGGTGACCCACCGCCCGTGGGAGGGCGTGCGCGAGGCCCGCGCGCCCGGCAACGGCTGCGTCCAGGAGGGGCGCATGTTCAGCCCGGCACCCAGCGGCCCGCACTTCGGCCTCGACGTCCGTGACGGCCTGAAGCAGCCCGTCGGCTCCGAGGACTGCCTCACGCTCAACGTCCACCGCCCTTCCACGCCGGAGGCGGACCTGCCGGTGATCGTGTTCGTCCACGGCGGGAGCAACGTGGTCGGCTACTCGGCCGACCCGATGTACGACGGCCGCGCCCTGGCCCAGCGGGCGAACGCGGTGGTCGTCACCGTGAACTACCGGCTCGGTGTCATGGGCTGGTTCGACCACCCGGCGCTGAAGACCGGCGACCCGGACGGCGACTCGGGCAACTTCGGCACCCTGGACCAGATCGAGGCCCTGCGCTTCGTCCACGACAACGCGGCCGCGTTCGGCGGCGACCCGGGCAACGTCACGGTGATGGGCGAGTCGGCAGGCGCGGTCAACGTGTGGGCGCTGCTGGTCTCTCCGCGCACGGCCGGGCTGATCCACAAGATCATCCCGATGTCCGGGGGGCTGAAGTTCGAGTCACCTGTCGCCGCGCGGGAGTACGCCACCGCGTTCGCCGAGGAAGCGCTGGGGTCCCCGCCGGGCGATGACGCCGCGGCCCGCCTGCGGGCGCTGCCGGCGGAGGAGGTCATCCGCGCGCAGGTGCGCCGGGGCGCGGAGGTGGGCGACCCGCCCCGGGTGCTCTCCGACGGCGTGGTGCTCCCCGCCGACCACCACGCCGCGATCGCCACCGGCAGCTACCGCGATGTCCCGGTGCTCGCCGGCAACACCCTCGAGGAGGGGAAGCTCTTCGGCGCGGCCATCGGCGCCCACCGCCCGTCCGAGCGCGACCGCTTCACCCTGCAGTACGAGTTCGACCCCGACCGGCCGACCGGCCTCACGGAGCGCGACCTCATGGCCGACCGCTACCTGCCCGTCGACGGCCCCGGCGGCTGGAACGAGGCGGCCGCCGGGCTCACCCGCAGCATCTTCACCGGGATCACGCACGACTCGATGAACACGATGCAGGCCGCGGGCAACGACCAGCTGTACTACTACCAGTTCGGCTGGAACCAGCAGCCCGCCCCGTTCGACGCCGTGTACGGCGCCGCGCACGCGATCGACCTGCCGTTCGTGTTCCGCACCTTCGACGAGGGGTTCTTCACGTTCGGGTTCAGCCGCCGCAACGAGCCGGGCCGCCTGGAGCTGTCGGACCTGATGACCGCCGCGATCCACGCGTTCGTCCGCACCGGCGACCCGCACCACCCGGATCTGGGCGCGCCGTGGGAGCAGTGGCCGCGCAGCATGGTGCTCGACGCCACCGACGAGCGGGCGACGGCGCGCCCTGGCGCGGCCGAATAGGTCAGCTCTCCGGCGTCGGTACGCAGAAGTCCAGGTCGCAGCCCTGGTCGGCGCCGAGCACGTGCTGGTGGAACAGCCGCCCCCACCCGGTGCGCGGACCGGGCGGCGGAGCCGGCAGCGCGGCGCGGCGGCGGGCCAACTCGGCCTCGTCGACGAGCAGGTCGAGGCGGGCCTCACGCACGGACAGCCGGACCCGGTCGCCGGTGCGCACCAGCGCCAGCGGGCCGCCGGCCGCGGCCTCGGGCGTGACGTGCAGGACGATCGTGCCGTAGGCGGTGCCGCTCATCCGGGCGTCGGAGATGCGCACCATGTCGGTGACGCCCGCTCGGGCGAGCTTGCCCGGGATCGGCAGGTAGCCGGCCTCGGGCATGCCGGCACCGCGCGGCCCCGCGTTCTGCAGCACGAGGACGTCGCCCGGCTCGACGTCGAGGTCGGGGTCGTCGATCCGGGCGGCCAGATCCTCGAGCGAGGTGAACACGACCGCCCGTCCGGTGGTCTCGAACAGCGCCGGGTCGGCGGCCGACCGCTTGATCACCGCGCCCTGCGGGGCGAGGGACCCGCGCAGCCAGACCAGCCCGCCGACCGGCCGGGCGGGATCGACGCGCGGCCGGACCACCGCGCGGTCGACCCAGCGGGGCCCGTCGCCGAGGACCTCGCCGAGGGTCTGCCCGGTCACGGTGGGCGCGGACAGGTCGAGCAGGTCCCGCAGCTCGTGCAGCACCGCGGCGAGCCCGCCGCTCGCGTGCAGGTCCTCCATGTAGTGCGCGCCGGTGGGCTTGAGCTCCACGAGGACCGGGGTGGTGTCGCTGAGCGCGTTGAGCTCGTCCGGGTCGATCCG
Organism: Pseudonocardia zijingensis; assembly: GCF_042657305.1. Lineage (NCBI taxonomy): Bacteria > Bacillati > Actinomycetota > Actinomycetes > Pseudonocardiales > Pseudonocardiaceae > Pseudonocardia > Pseudonocardia zijingensis. The sequence continues at coordinate 24,655 of NZ_JBHSKO010000011.1, forward strand.
CAGGCCCAACCGCCCGGCCGCCGCGGTGAGGTGCACCAGCGCGTTCGTCGAGCCGCCGATCGCGAGGAGCACGCGCAGCGCGTTGCGCAGGGACGCCTTCGTCACCACCTGGTCCGGGGTGCGGCCCGACCGGGCGACCTCGACGGCGGCCGCGCCCGTGGCCTCCCCGATCCGCAGCCGGTCGGCGTGCACAGCGGGGGCGGTGGCACTGCCGGGCAGCGCCATCCCGAGCGCCTCCACGATGCAGGCCATCGTGCTCGCGGTGCCCATCACCGCGCAGGTGCCCGCGGTGGTGGCGAGGTTGCGCTCGACGTCGGCGATCTCGGCGTCGTCGACCTCACCCGCCCGGTACCGCGCCCAGAACCTGCGGCAGTCGGTGCACGCCCCGAGGCGTTCGCCGTGGTGACGGCCGGTCGACATCGGGCCGGTGACGAGCTGGATCGCCGGGCGGCCCGCGGAGAACGCGCCCATGAGCTGCGCGGGCACGGTCTTGTCGCAGCCGCCGACGAGCACGACCGCGTCCATCGGCTGCGCCCGCACCATCTCCTCGACGTCCATCGCCATGAGGTTGCGGAACACCATCGAGGTGGGCGTCAGGAAGCTCTCGCCCAGCGAGATCGTCGGGAAGGCCATCGGCAGCCCGCCCGCGGCGAGGATCCCCCGCTCGACGGCGCCCACCAGCTCCGGCTGCGCCCGGTGGCAGGGGTTGAAGTCGCTCGGTGACGTGGCGATCCCGATCACCGGCCGCTCGAACGACTCCGGGGACCGCCCGCTCGCGTGCAGGAAGCTGCGGCGCAGGAACCGGGAGAACGCGACGTCGCCGTACTGGGCGAAGCCCTGGTCGAGACCGCTCACGAGGGGACCTGCAGCGCGTGCGGCGTGTGCCGCAGGTGCTCGCGCAGCAGACCGAGCATCGACTCCGGGGCGAGCTTGGACGGCGGGCGAACCGCGGGCGTGGCGAGCAGCCCGCGGTGCACGAAGCTGTGCTTGCGCAGCGACAACGCGATGCCGGCCTGGAACTCGAAGTTCACCAGCGGCAGGTAGTCGCGCCACACCTCGCGCGCCGCGGCGTACCCGCCGTCCCGGAACGCGGTCACGCACGCGATGAGCCCCTCGGGCACCGAGAAGCCCGTCATCGCACCCGCCGAGCCGACGGCGAGCTCGTCGAGCAGACCGGTGCCGCCCAGCCCGCCGAACACGGGCACGTCCAGCCCGGCCGCGAGCGTGGCGACGGCGGGCGGGCTCGGCGAGGACTCCGACTTCACCGCCACCGCCGACGGGATCCGCCGCACCGCGGCGACCAGGTCGTCGGTGGCGATCGACACCCCGCTCACCACCGGGTAGTCCTGCACCACGATCCCCTGCCCGGTGCGCTCGGCCACCGTGTTCGCCTGGGCGACGACCGCGTCCGGGTCGGGCGAGCCCACCTGCACCATCAACCCGGCGGGCGAGCGGTCGAGCACCCCGAGCACGTTCTCGGCCTCCGCGCAGGCGCCCTCGGCGTCCAGCGAGGACAGCCCGATCACCATCGGCAGGTCCCCGGCCGCCGCCGCGACCGTGGACACGACCGTGCTCCGCTCCTCCGGCGTCAGCCGCGCCGCCTCGCCGAACACGCCGAGCGCCGTGAGGCCCGTGGCCCCGATCCGCCCGTAGTGCTCCACCTGGCGCGTCAGCGACGCGGTGTCGACCGCCGAACCGTCCTCGGTCAGCGGCGTGGCGAGGACACCCCACACACCCGGGGCGAGCTTCTCGACTGGCACGGCGTTCCTCCGTCGTCCGGTGGTTGCGATCCGCCGGTAGCCTTGCTTCGCAATTGCTGGAAGTCAATTGTTGACAATCGACCGTCCGTCGCGAGGGAGGCGCCGTGCCCGGGCCGCTCGACCAGCTCACCATCGCGACCCAGCCCAGCCCCGCGCTGTCGGCCACCGTGGTGCCCGCGATCCGCGAGATGATCACCACCGGGCTGCTCCCCCAGGGCGCGCACCTGCGGGAGGCCGAGCTCGCCACCGCGCTCGGCATGAGCCGCGGGCCGGTGCGCGAGGCGCTCGTCGAGCTCGCCCGCGAAGGCCTGGTGGTGCTGCGCCGCCACCGGGGCGCCCAGGTGATCGCCCTCACCACCGAGGACGCCGAGGAGGTCTACACGCTGCGGCGGGCGCTGGAGCGCCTCGCCGTCGAGCGCGCCTGCGGCCGTCTCACCCCGGCCCACCTCGCGGAACTCGACGCCGTCCTCGACCGGATGCGGAAGCTCGACGCCGGCTACGCCCCCGCGGAGGCCGTCGAACTCGACCTCGCCTTCCACGACGTCCTCGTCCGGGCCGCGGGGCACTCCCGCCTCGAGCGCTCCTGGCTGCAGATCCGCGGGCAGATCGCGATGTTCCTGCACGACCGCCACCGCGCCCGCCGCGACTTCCACGAGATCGCCCACCCCGAGCACCGCGCCGTCCGCGACACCGTGGCCGCGGGCGACGTCCGCGCCGCCACCGCAGTGATCGACAAGCACCTGGTGGGCGCCTACGACCGCCTCCGCAGCGCCCGCACGGACTGACCGCGCTCGCACACCACCCCGAGTGCCCACACACCGACTGCAACCGATGTGCCGGCACCACAACCGGTGTGCGAGGCCCCGGCAGGCCGACGACCGCCACCCCAGGGCGCCCACACATCGACAACGTGCTCGCACACCACCACTCGGACTCGCACACCGACTGCAACGGATGTGCCGGCACCACAGCCGGTGTGCCAGCACCTGCCGACGCCGGCAGCCCCTCCCCCGGGGCGCTCACACACCACCCCGGCCACCCGCACACCAACTGCAACCGATGTGCGAGCGCGACACCCGGTGTGCGAGCGCCCGGGGCCGCGTCAGCGCCGCGCCGCCGCCGCACCCCGCGAGAGGAGCGCCAGGCCGCACAGCACCGGCAGGCTCGGTCCGAACAGCAGCGGCCCGAGGACGAGGGGCAGGCCGAGGACCGGGGCGAGCAGCAGCGCGGCGAGAAGCACGAGGCCGCGCCGGGGTGAGCCGAACGCGAACACGAGGGCGCGGGCCCGCCACGCCGGCCGCCCGTGCGGGTCGGCGCCGGCCACCACGGCGAGCGCGAGGTGGTAGACGGCGAAGGCGGCCAGCCCGCCGACCTGCACGGCGAGCAGCGGGATCGCGACCGGCTCGGGGCGGCCGGCGAGGAACAGGATCGCGACGAGCACGGCAGGGAGCACCGCGGTGGCGACGAGCGCGTGGCGCCAGAGCGCGCGCCAGTACCCGGGGAAGGCGGCGAGCACGCCGGTGAAGCAGCGGTTGTCGCCGTCGCGGCGCCACCGCTGCAGGGCGGACGCGAGCGCGGCGAGTGCGGGCAGCCAGGTGACGACGCCGAGCGCGAGCAGGCAGAACGCCGCTCCCGCGAGCGCGGGGTAGGCGACGAACTCGAGCCCCCGCAGGGCGCTCCCGGCCCACCCCGTGGCCGCGCGCTCCCATCCCGCGGTACGAACGGCACTCCCGTACGCGTCTTGCGTACGAAGGTGCCGTTCGTCCAGCTGCGGGGTGGGGGTCACAAGCGCGTCACCCGGTCCCCGGCGGTCAGCACGGCGCCCGTCCCGGGGAGCACGACCTGCTCGTCGCCGAAGTCGACACCGTCGGGGATCGCCCGGGCGAAGGCGGGCTCGGGGTCGAGCGCGCCCGTGGGTTCGAGCGCCGTGAGGAGCACCGCCTCCGCGACGCGCGGGGTGCTGATCCGCAGGGTGCGCAGCGTCTTGGTGATCTTCAGGCTGGGGGTGCTGCCGGTGGGGTTGGCCTCGATCGCGGTGTCGGTCTGCTCGACGCGCACGCCGGGCGTGAGCGGGGTCAGCCACGCCATGCCCGAGCCCGAGCGGACCGCCCACCGACCCTCGACCGGCTCGGCGGGCCAGTCGCTGTGCAGGAGGAACGTCCACTCGCGCGGCTCGTCGGCCGCCAGCTCGTCGCGCAGCACGAGCCGCCCGCGCGGGGTGACGACCAACGTGCGGTCGACGCGGCGCACGCCGAGGGTGGGGTCGAACATGGCGGCCGACTCGGCCACCGCGTGCACCCACCCGTCGACGATCGCGGCGTCTCGCAGCCGGGGCTGCGACTCGTACGGCAGGTCCTTGTAGACGTGGTAGCGCCCCTCCCCCGCCCAGCCCTGCCCGTCGACGAGCACGAGGTTGTGCTCGGCGGCGCGCTTGGCGTTGGAGTAGCCGCAATCGACGGCGAGGAACGCGCCGTGCGCGGCGAGCACGAACCCGCCGGCGTCGGGGTGGTGGTGCCCGGCCGAGAGGGTCTCCCAGCCGCGCTCGCGGCGGAACCGCTCGGAGGTGTCCCACGCGGTGTGGCCGCCGCCCGGCGCGGCCTTGAAGCTGACGAAAGCGGCGTCGTCTGCCCAGGATGTGCGGGCGGTGACCTGGCCGAGGTCCGGGAAGTACGCGGCCGTCGGCTCGCCCGCCGGGTCGAGCGGCTCGACGGAGGGGTCGTACCAGAGCAGCTCGTAGAACGCCTCGGCCATCACGCCGGGCTTCACACCGGACGCGTAGGCCTCGCGCCAGAAGAACCGCTGGGCCACCCGGTCGGCGAGCCACCGGGCGCGCCCGTCGCGGTAGGCGGAGGCGAGCCGGTAGTACAGCGCCACGCTGTGGCCGCTGCGGCGGTCGTGGCAGTCGCCGTGGTCGACGTTCTCCTCGAACCCGGGCGCGCACTGGTGCAGCCGCCAGGTGAACGTGTTCTCCAGGAACTCCCCGCGCCGCCACCAGTCGACGCCCTCGGTGCGTTCGAGCAGGTCGACGTAGATCGCGAGCCACGGCACGCCGTAGCGCCAGTAGACGACGCCCTCCGAGTCGGACCCGTCGGTCGGCATCAGGTCGAGGACCTGGGCGAAGTTGTCGCGCGCCCGCGCGGTCCACTCGGGGCGGTCCAGCGCGTAGCCGGCGGTGGCCAGGCCCGCGTAGCAGATCCAGTTGTGGTTCTGCCAGAAGCTGGACGACCACCACGTGCCCTCGGTCTGCACCGCGAACTCGTACAGCCGCTCCCCCTGCAGCTCCAGCTTGGCGCGCAGGGCGGCGGCGCGGTCGGCGGGCAGGTCGTCGCGCAGCCAGGAGTAGGCCAGCGAGAGCCCGTGCAGCAGCCAGCCCGCGTCGAGGTCGTGGTCGGGCATCTTGGCCTTGCCCCAGTGCGGGTAGGAGATGGCCGTGGCGATCCAGCGCCACGCCTCGTCCAGGTAGCCGCGCTGCCCGGTGAGCCGGAAGGCCAGCGCGAGGTTGGCCGCGGCGGGGCCGAAGTAGGTGATGCTCGCCGTGGGGTGCTCGGGCGGCGGGGTCTGCCCGCGGTACCACTCGCACTGCTCGGCGAGGCGGCGCCACTGGGCGGTGTGCGTGGTCGTGAGCGAGGCGCGCAGGTCGTCGAGGCGACCGGCGATCAGCAGGGGTTCCACTTACTTCCCTACGCGGTAGATCGATCGGAACGTGACCGCGGTGGCGTCCTCGGCCACCCAGTCGACGTGGGTGCGGGTGCGCTGCGGGTCATCGGCGGGGCCGGGACCGGGCCGGGCGACGACGCGGGCCGCAGCGCCGGAGGCCGTGTGGGTGCCGTGCAGGCGGCCCTCCCAGCGGGTGTGGACGGTGCCGTCGGGGTCGGTGCGGACCGCGAGCGGCACGTCCGGGCGCAGGTGCGCGGCGATGCGCCGCGGCCGGTCGGTGGAGACGGACAGCTCGTCGCGCAGCGTGCCGTCCGGGGCGAGCGCCACCCGCCGGACGGCGCTCACGCCCTCATAAGCGGTGCCGCACGCCACGGTGACCTCGGCGGCACCGGCGCTGACCAGCTCCCCCGCGCACTCGGTCTGGTCGAGCCCGTCCACCGAGAACGTGGGGTGGGCCGCGGTCGATGCGTAGTAGCGGCGCCAGTACGCGTGCCCGTAGGGGACCTGCCCGGGGTCGGGCTGCCAGGGGGCGTCGTCGCCGTAGAGGTAGAGCGAGAGCGTGTCGAGGTGGCCGTGGGACCCGCCGTGCGGCCCGTAGTCGAGCACCGCGTGGACGCCGCCGCCCTTCAGGAGCGCGTACCCGGCGTCCGGGTGGACGGTGACGGGGCGGCGCGCCGCGGGGGTGAGGTCCAGCTCGGCGAGCTCGCGGTCCCAGTCGGCGCGCCGGTAGGGCCCGTCGTGCAACGAGGGCAGCAGCCCGCCCGGCGTGACGAGCACGCGCAGGACGTCGATCATCGCGTCGAGGCGCGCCCGCACGGTGGCCGGCACCTTCACGCCGGGCACGGCCGCGATCGCGTGCCGGTAGGCCCGCAGCACGAACGAGTGGTAGTAGGTGCTCGCCTCCCACTCCCAGCCGTCGGCGTGGGTGGCGGCGAGGACGTGCGCGAAGATCCCGTGCGGCCCGTCGAGCCACTCGGGTTTGCCCGTGCACGCGGCGCCCGCGGCGTTCAGCCAGGCGGTGTAGTTGGAGCGGAACCGGCCCTCGGCCACGAGCGAGTCGCGGGCCGTGCGGGCCGCGTCGGCGAGCCCCGCGGTGAGCTCGGGCACCGGGTCCCCGAGCAGCCGGGCCGCCCGCCCGATCGTCACCGCCCAGATCGCCTCGGTGAGGGCCTGGTGGAACAGGCGGCCCCGCAGCATCCAGCCGGCGGCGCCGTTGTGCCCGGCGGTGCCGAGCGCGGCGTAGCGGCCCGCGTACTCGCGCAGCAGCGCCACCGCACCCGCCCGCCTGCCCGCCGGGCCCGACGCCGCGTCGAGGATCGTCCGCGCGCAGGCCTGGTGGGCGAGCACGGTCCAGGCGCCGCGCACGTCGGCGGTGTCGATCCGGCACCCGTGCGGGCAAGGCGCACCGCCGTCGGGGAACTCGCCGGTGAGCAGCCCGACGTGCTCCAGCTCGACCCCGTGCGCCGGGCAGACGTAGTGGTGCCACCACCCGCCCCGCTCGGCCGGCAGCACCGCGGGCGCCCCCCGGCTCACCGGTACCCGACGCCCCCGTCGATGTCGACGGTGGTGCCGTTGATGAACGACGCGGCGTCGGAGCAGAGCCACACCACGGCGCCCGCGACGTCCTCGACGGTGCCGCCGCGGCCCACGCCGATGCCCCCGACCATCGCCTTCTGCGCCTCGGGCGGGGTGAAGGTGTCGTGGAACGCGGTGCCGCCGATGAAGCCGGGGGCGAGGGCGTTGACGGTGATCCCGGCGGGGCCGAGCTCCTTGGCGAGGCCCTTGGTCAGGCCGACGACCCCGGCCTTCGAGGCGGCGTAGACCGCAGCGCCCGCGCCGCCGCCGTTGTGGGCGGCGAGCGAGGCCATCGTGACGACGCGGCCCTTCGTGCCGGCCGTGCGCAGGTGCGGGATCGCCGCGCGGACGGTGCGGAAGGTGGACCCGAGGTTCACCTCGACCACCTTCGAGAAGTGCTCGTCGCTCATCTCCGCCACCGGCGATCGCCCGACGAGGTGCCCCGCGTTCGTGACCACGATCTCCAGGCCGCCCAGGAAACCGACGGCCTCGTCGACGAGCCGGTCGACCTCGGCGCTGACGGTGACGTCCGCGCCGACCGCGGTGGCCTTGCGCCCGAGCGCGCCGATCCGCTCGACGACCTCGGCCGCAGGCCCGGCCGAGTGCCCGTAGTGCACGACGACGTCGGCACCCGCGGCGGCCAGCGCCTCGGCGATGCCCGCACCGATGCCGTGGCCGGCACCGGTGACCAGGGCGCGGCGGCCCGTCAGATCGAAGCTCACACGATCTCCCTACCTACTTGATTCCTGCGGTGGCGAAGCCTTGCACGAAGTACCGCTGGGTGAACAGGAACAACACGATCATCGGAAGGGTGGCGAGCACGGTGCCCGCCATCAGGTACTCCCACTGGACCTGGTCGGCCTGCCGGAACGTGGCCAGCCCGACCTGGATCACCCGCAGGTCGACGCTGCGGGTGACGATCAACGGCCAGACGAAGTTGTTCCACCCGTTCTCGAACGTGATGAGGGCGACCGTCGCGATCGCCGGCTTCATCAGCGGCGTCATGATGCGGGCGAAGATGCCGAACTCACCGAGGCCGTCCATCCGCGCCGCCTCTTCCAGCTCGCGGGGCAGCGACAGGTAGAACTGTCGGAACAGGAAGATCGCCAGCGGCGTGACGGCACCGGGCACTATGAGGCCCCACCACGTGTCCAGCCAGCCGCTGCCGCCGCGGCCGAGGAAGTCGTTGCCGCCGAAGAACGGCATGGTCTTCGCCAGCAGGTACTGGGGCACCAGCTTCGAGAACGTCGGGATCATCATCGCCGCGAGCACGAACAGCAGCACCAGCGACCGGCCGCGGAACTCGACGCGGGCCAGCGCGTACCCGGCCATCGCGGCGATCACCACGTTGATCACGGTGTGGCTGACCGCGATCACCAGGCTGTTGCGGAAGTACGTGCCGAACGGCGCCCACTCCAGCGCCTCGGGGTAGTTGGCCCAGTCCCACACCGTCGGCAGGAAGGTGGGCGGGTAGGCCAGCACCTCCTCGTGCGTCTTGAGCGACGAGAGCAGCATCCACACGAACGGCGTGACCATCAGCAGTGACAGCACGATCAGAACCGCGTGCAGAACGATCCGCCCGGGACGGGGCGCACCCCCCATCCGCCCCGTCCCGGGCGCCCCCGACACCGGCGCCGGTGGCGCCGGTACCGACTCAGGCGACATCGTCCCTCCCGGACAGCCGCCGGCCGATGACGGTCAACGCGAGCAGGAACACGAACAGGACCACGCTCTGCGCGCTCGCCGTGCTCATGTCGAACCGCTCGAAGGCCGACTGGTAGATCTCGTAGGTCATCACCGTGGTGGAGTTCGCCGGCCCGCCCTGCGGCGTGAGCACGTAGAACTGCTCGAACACCTGGAACGAGTCGATCAGCGACACGATGAAGACGAAGAAGGTGGCCGGCCCCAGCATGGGCAGCGTCACGGAGAGGAACCGGCGCACGGCGCTCGCCCCGTCGATCTCGGCGGCCTCGTACAGCTCGTGCGGGATGCTCTGCAGCGCGGCCAGGTAGATGACCATCTTCAGGCCGATGCCCTTCCAGATGCTCATCACGATCACCGCGGTCATCGCCCACGCCGGGTCGGCCACCCAGGCGGGGCCCCGGATGCCGAACCACGACAGCACCCAGTTCAGCAGCCCGAGGTTCGGCTCGTACATCCACATCCACACCAGCGCGATCGCGACGGTGGCGGTGATGTGGGGCATGAACACGGCGGTGCGGTACCAGGCCCGCGCCCGCAGCCTGGTGTTGAGCAGCACCGCGATCACCACGGCGATCGCCATCGCGACCGGCACGGTGAAGAAGGTGTAGACGAGGGTGTTCCAGGTGGCCGCCCACCAGCCGGGGGTGGACAGGACCGCGACGAAGTTGTCCAGGCCCGCCCACGTCATCGTGCCGGCGAGGATGTCGTAGTGGGTGAGCGCCAGCACGAACGTGGCGACGGTCGGGATGCCGATCCACCACACCAGGTGCACGAGCGCGGGGGCCAGCATCAGGTAGGCGGCACGCCGCCGTTCGTAGCCGAAGCGGCGCCGCCGCCCACCCGGCCGGGGCCCGGCCGGGCGGGTGGCGGTCCTCGTGGCCGTCGCCGCGGTCACGCCCGTCACCCGGTGGCGGCCGTGGCCTCGGCCGCCAGGTCGTCGAGCGCCTGCTGCGGGCTCTTCTCGCCCAGCAGGGCGCTCTCGACCGCCCCCTTGAACTTGCCCCGGATCTCCAGCCAGGCCGGCACCCCGCCCTCGGAGTAGGCGTGGTCGAGGTTCGCCATGGCGAACTGGATCGCCTTGTTCTTCTGCACGAACTCGGAGGACTCCAGCGACTTGAGCGCCGGGATGTTGCCGCGCTGCTCGTTGGCCGCGAGCGAGGGGCCCTCGGAGGCCAGGAACTCGGCGAACGCCGTCGCCGCGGCCGGGTTGCGGCTCTGCGCCGCCACCGTGGCGAGGGTGCCGCCCTGGAACACGGCCGGGCGCTGGTCGGTGATCACGAAGAAGCCGAGCTTGTCCTCCGCGATCAGCTCGGGGGCCGCCTTCTCGATCTCGGTCCAGAAGTGGTGGTGGCCGACCATCATCGCCGCCCTGCCCTGCGCCATCACGTTGCCGGTCGGCGAGTTGGGCATGGTGAAGCCGATGTCCTCGCTGCGGTCGACCCGGATGACGTCGGTCATCATCTGCAGCGCCGCCACGCCCTCCGGCGAGTTGAACGCGGGCTTGCCGTCGGGTGTGAACAGCTCGCCACCCGCGGCCCAGAGCAGGGTCTCGTAGGCCTGCCGCGGGTCGATGCCGAGCACGTCGAGCCCGGCGCGCGTGAGGGTGCCGTCGGGGGCGCGCTGGGTGAGCATGCGCCCGTACTCGCGCATCTCGGCGAAGCTCTTCGGCGGCTCGGTGATGCCGGCCTCGGCGAAGAAGTCCTTGCGGTAGATGCCGATGCGGGTGTCGAGCATGATCGGCAGCGCGTAGACCTTGCCGTCGTGGACACCCGCCTCCACGGTGCGTTCGTAGTAGCGCGACGCCAGCTCCGCCGGGTCCTTCCCCAGGTCGGCGAGCACGCCTTTGGCCGCGAACGGCGGGACCCACCCGATGCCCATGAGCATCACGTCGTAGGGCTGGCCGCCCGCGATCGAGGCGGTGAGCTTCTCGTTGAGGGTGCCGTAGTCGGTGTAGTCCGGCTTCACCGTGACGCCAGGGTACTGCTGCTGGAACGCCGCGATCTGCTCCTCGAGCACCGCGGCGCCGTCGGCGCCCTCGAAGATCGGGGTGAGGAGGGTGATCTCACCGCTGACGGTGCCGTCGCCGGTGCCACCACCGGGAGCCGGCCCCCCGCACGCGGCGAGGGCCACGAGGCCGGCCGCTGCGGCCGCCACGGCCCGCAGGACGGACCGGTGTCGGATGGTCATCGTCGAGCTCCCCTCCACTGCGGTGTGGATCGGCCGGTCGGGTGGCGCTCACCACTGCAACGTTGCACCATTGCAACGATGCACCAAACTAGGTGTGCCCGCATGACCTGTCAACGATCGACATCGCCGCGAGGTGTGGTCCCGAGGAGGCTCCGTGAGTGTGACGATCCACCAGGTCGCCGCGGAGGCCGGGGTGTCGCCGAGCACGGTGTCGAACGTGCTCAACGGCCGCTCCGAGCGGATGCTGCCCCAGACCCGCGAGCGGGTCGAGGAGGCGATCGCCCGGCTCGGCTACCGCCCCAACGGCCCGGCCCGGCAGCTGCGCACCGGCCGTTCCCAGGCGCTCGGGCTGGTGGTGCCGTCGGTGGCCAACCCGTTCTGGGGCACCTTCGCCCGCCATCTGGAGGCCGCGGCGCTGCAGGCCGGCTACCGGGTGCTGCTGTGCAACAGCGAGCGCGACCCCGCCCGGGAGCGCGACTACCTCGAGGAGCTGTGGGCCGACGGCATCCGCGGCGTCGTGCTCTGCTCGTCGCTGCCGTCGCTGGAGCACGTGCTGCCGCTGGTGGAGCGCGGCCTCACCCTCATCGCCTTCGACCGCACGGCTCAGGCGGGCGACCCGCCCTCGCTGGTGAACATCTCCGTGGACAACGCCGTGGGCACCGAGCTCGCCACCCGGCACCTGCTGCAGCTGGGCCACCGCAGGCTCGCCCTGGTCTCGGGCTCGCTGCACAGCGTCAACCGCCGCGCCCGCCTCCGCGGGTTCGAGGCCGCGCTGGAGGAGTTCGGCCTCACCGCCGCCGACGCCGTGGTCTGGTCCGGCACCGCCGACCACGACCCGGCGGCGCACGGTTACGGCGACCTCGACTTCCCCGACCTCGGGCGCTCCGCCGCCCGCGAGCTGCTCGCCACCGGCCGCCCGCCCACCGCGATCGTCGCGATCAACGACATGTGCGCCCTCGGCATCATCGCAGGCGCCCGCGACGCCGGCCTGCAGGTGGGCACGGACCTGTCGGTCGTCGGCTTCGACGACATCGTGCTCGCCGACCTCGCCACGCCGCCGCTCACCACCGTGCGCCAGCCGGTGCCCGCGATGGCCGACGCCGCGTTCGCCCACCTGCGGGCCGGCATCGAGCGCGCCGGCAACGGCGGCGCCCCCGGCGGGTCGCTGCTGCTGCGCCCGGAGCTGGTGGTGCGCAGCTCCACCGGCCCGGCCCCCGCCCCGTAGTCACCGCCGGACGGCCTAGCCTTCCCCGGTGCACGTCGACCACGACGCCGGGCGAGCCGGGTTCCTCGACGGGCTGGCGGCCCTGCGGGCCGTCGCGGACGCCCTCGACGCCGACCAGCTGCTCGCCACCAGCCGCTGCCGGGGCTGGACCGTCGGCGACGTGCTCGTCCACGTCCACCTCGGCCTGCAGGAGATGCTGCTCGGCGCGGTCAGCCCCACCGACCGCGCCCCCGACGTCGACGCGGCGAGCTACTGGCGGTTCCCGGTGGGTCCCCAGCCCGCGGCGAGCCCCCTCGGGCACGTGCGGTTCGTCCGGTCCATGGGCGCCGCCTACCGGTGCCCCACGGGCATCGTGGCGAACCTGCACCCCACCGCCGACGCCGTGGCGCACCGCGTGGCCGACCTGCCCGAGGGGGCCGTCGCGACCCAGGGCCACGTCATGCGCAGCGGTGACTTCCTCGCCGCGTGGGCACTCGAGCTCGCGGTGCACCACCTCGACCTCGGGGCCGAGCTCACGATGCCGCCGCCCGCGCCCGCGGCGCTCACCCTCGCCCGCGGCACCGTCGAGGAGCTCGCCGGCGGCCCGCTCCCCTGGCCCGACGAGACCACGGTGCTGATCGGCACCGGGCGGCTCGCGCCCGACGAGGAACAGGCCCGCGAGGCGGGTCCGCTCGCCGCGCGGCTCCCCGTGCTGGGGTGAGCCGCTGTTCTGATCGTTTCTCACGCCATCGTTCTCACTGCGCGGTGGCGCATTCGCCGCTAGCGTTGATGACGTGCGGGGGCGTCTGATCCTTCGGTCGGTCGGGCTCTTGCTCGGCCTGTGCCTGATCGCAGGGGTGGTCGTGGCCGGCGTCTCGTACCCGGTGGCGGCCGGTGCGGGCGTGGCCGCCACCCAGGCCAGCGACAGCCTCAGCGGCGTGTCGGCCGAGCTCATCGCGGGCTCGCTGCCGCAGACCACCACGATCACCGACAACCGCGGCACCCCGATCGCGCACCTGTTCGCCCAGGACCGCGAGATCGTCGGCACCGACGACGTGGCGCCCGCCATGATCGCTGCCCTCATCGCGGTGGAGGACCGCCGCTTCTTCGAACACGGCGGGGTGGACTGGCCCGGCACCATGCGCGCCGTGCTGGCCAACACCGCGGCCGGCGACATCGAGCAGGGCGCGTCCACCCTCACCCAGCAGTACGTCAAGAACTACACGCTCTACGTGCTCGCCAACACCGAGGCCGAGCGGCTCCAGGCGGTGGAGCAGACCCCGGCGCGCAAGCTGCGCGAGGTGCAGATCGCGCTGCAGCTCGAGCAGCAGCTGTCCAAGCAGGAGATCCTCATCCGCTACCTGAACACCGTGTACTGGGGCAACGGCGCGTACGGCATCGCCGCCGCGGCCCGCACGTACTTCGGCGTCACCCCCGACCAGCTCACGATCCCGCAGGCCGCGCTCCTCGCGGGCATGGTGCGCAGCACCAGCGGGTTCGACCCGGTGCGCCACCCGGACGCCGCCCACGAGCGGCGCGACCTCGTCATCCGGCTCATGCACGAGCAGGGAATGATCGACGAGGAGCAGGCGCAGGCGTCGCTCGCGAGCCCCCTCGGCGTCGACACCCCGCTGCACACCCGGCCCAACGGCTGCCTCGGCGCGGGCGACAACGGCTTCTTCTGCAGCTACGTGATCGAGTACCTGGAGGAGGCCGGGATCCCGCGCAGCCAACTCGACCGGGGCGGCTACACGATCCGCACCACCCTCGACCCGGACACGATGGCCGCGATGACCGCGTCGCTCAAGGCCCAGGTGCCGCCCGACTCCCCGGACGCCGCGAACGTCATGGCGATCGTCGAGCCCGGCACCGGGCAGCACCGGGTGCTCGCGATGGGCTCAAGCCGCGTCTACGGGCTCGACGCCGCCGCGCGCGAGACCAGCTACGGCCTGCCCTACGAGCCGGTGAACCTCGGCGCGGGCTCGGTGTACAAAATCTTCACCGCGGCCACGGCGATGGAGAAGGGCCTGGGCATCGACACCCAGATCGAGGTGCCGCCAGGAGGGTACGCCTCGCCGATCTACCGCGACGGCAGCGGCCGCCCGATCCCCGTGCAGAACGCGGGCAGCTACCCCCCGCGGCTCTCGCTCACCGACGCGCTCGCGCAGTCGCCCAACACCGCGTTCATCCGGCTCGAGGAGTTCACCGGCGTGCCGCCCGTGGTCGACATGGCGGTGCGGCTGGGCATGCGCTCGCTCGCCACCACCCCCTTCGTCGACCCGGCCACCGGACGCGCCACCGACCGCTCGATCGCCGAGGTCACCAAGGCCCAGCGGCAGGCCTCGTTCACCCTCGGCGTCACCCCCACGAGCGTGCTGGAACTCGCGAACGTCGGCGCCACCCTCGCGAGCTCCGGCACCTGGTGCCCGCCCGACCCCGTCGAGTCGATCACCGACCCCGCGGGCAACCCGGTGCCCGTGACCGAGGCGCCGTGCGAGCAGGTGGTGGAGCCCGGGCTGGCCAACACCCTGCTCACCGGCCTGTCCAGGGACGACAAGCCCGGTGGCACCGCGGCGGGCGCCGCGAGCCAGGTGGGCTGGAACCGGCCGATGGCGGGCAAGACCGGCACCACACAGGTCCACCAGTCGGCCGCGTTCTTCGGGGTGGTGCCGCAGATGTCCGGCGCCGTGATCACGTTCGACAACTCGGCGCACCCCCGCCCGCTCTGCGACGGCCCCGGCGCCCCGTTCGCGTGCCGCAGCGGCACGATCTTCGGCGGCCGCACCCCTGCCCAGACCTGGTTCGGCACGATGCAGCCGCTGCTCGCCGACGACCCGGTGCTGCCGCTGCCGCCCACCGACCCCCGCTACGTGGAGGGCGGCGCCGCCACGCGGATCCCCGACGTCATCGGGCGGCCCGAGGCCGACGCCCGCGCCGTGCTGGAACGCGCGGGCTTCCCGGTCACCGTCGGCACGGTCGACAACGCGGCGCCCGCAGGCATCGTGGTCGGCCAATCGCCCCGCGGCACCGCCCTGCCGGAGGAGACCGTGTCACTGCTGATCAGCACCGGCCGGGTGCCGCCACCGCCCCCGGCACCCGGCACCGGCTGATCTCCTACCGCCCCGGGCGTACCCGCGATGCCTCCGCGGGGCCGACGCCGTCGCCGCTCCCCCGGGCCAGCATCGAGGGCATGACGACACAGCAGAACCACCCCGGGAACCAGCCCGGCAGCCCCGGTGTGCGCGCCTCCGACGCCGAACGCGAGGCCGTGGCCGGCCGCCTGCGCGCGGCCGCGGCCGACGGGCTCCTCACGATCGCCGAGGCCGACGAGCGGCAGGCCGCCGCCTACGCCGCCGTCACCCGTGACGAGCTCGTGCCGCTCACGGCCGACCTGCCCGCCGAGACGCCGCCCCCGCCGGAGCCCGCGCGCGGCCGGCGCCGCGGCCCGCTCAGCGATCGCGGGCGCAGGCGGCTCGCCGTGCACGCGACGATCGTCGGGTTCCTCGCGGTCTTCCTCGTGACGCGCTGGGCGATGGACCCGGCGCCGTTCTTCTGGCCGGTGGTGCCGATGTTCTGGCTCGGCCTGACCCTGCTGGTGCACCACCGCTTCGCCCCGCGCGACCCCGCACCGCCCATGCCCGCCTGAGCGGGGTGCCGCCTAGGCTGTGCGGTGATCAGCCGGGGGGATCATGGTGGGGGGCTCATGACGGTGCCGTCGACCAGCCAGGACCACACGCTCGCAGCGAGGGTGGCGGTTCGGGTGCTGACCGGCGGCGGCGAGGTGGTCGGCGCCGGCTTCCTCGTGGGCACGGACCTGGTGGCCACCTGCGCCCACGTGGTGGCGAGCGCGGTGGGCTCCGACCCGTACGCACCGGAGCCCCCGCCGGGCCACGTCCGGCTGGACTTCCCGATGCTGCCGGGCGAGCCGGTGCGGGCGCTGGTGCACCGGTGGCTGCCGATCGCCGAGGACGGCACCGGCGACATCGCCGTGCTGCGGCCCGTGGACCCGCTGCCCCACGAGGCCCGGGTGCCCCCGCTGCGCCGCGTCGACCAGCTGTGGGACCACCCGTTCCGGGTGCTCGGGTTCCCCGAGGGCATGGTCGACGGGGTCTGGACCACCGGCCGGATCCGCGGCGCGCAGGGCACGCGCTGGTTCCAGCTGCAGTCGGCGGTGGGCGACCAGCCCATCGTCGAGGGGT
This sequence comes from Pseudonocardia zijingensis, assembly GCF_042657305.1. Lineage (NCBI taxonomy): Bacteria > Bacillati > Actinomycetota > Actinomycetes > Pseudonocardiales > Pseudonocardiaceae > Pseudonocardia > Pseudonocardia zijingensis. The sequence continues at coordinate 40,941 of NZ_JBHSKO010000011.1, forward strand.
TCAGCGGGGCGCCGGTGTGGCACGAGGAGACCGGCGCGGTCGTCGGCATGACGGTGGCGGCCGACCGCAGCGGGACGACCACCACCGCCTACCTCGTGCCCGTCGACCAGGTGCTGGGCGCCGACCCGGAGCTGCTCCCGTGCCCCTACCGCGGGCTGGAGCCGTTCACCGAGGAGCACGCGGAGTTCTTCTTCGGCCGCGACGCCGACGTGGACGTCCTTGCCGCCGCGGTGGCGGCGCACCCGCTGGTGGCCGTGGTCGGCCCCTCGGGGGTCGGGAAGTCCTCCCTGGTGGGAGCAGGTCTCGTGCCGCGGCTGCGGGCGTCGGGCACCCGGATCGCCCGGCTCACCCCGATCCCCGGGCAGCCGGTGGAGCCCGCGCTGGCCGCCGCGCTCGCACCCGACGGCGCAAGAGAAGGGGCGGACGGGAGCGACGTCGTCCTCGTCGTCGACCAGTTCGAGGAGCTCGCCGCCGGCCAGCCCGCCGCTGCCCGCGCGTTGCTCGAGCGGGTGGGCGAGCTGGTGACCGGGGACGCACCGGCCGCCCCGCGCGTCCGCGCCGTGCTGACGCTGCGCTCGGCCACCCTCGACGAGGTGGTCGTGCCGGAGCTCGCCGGCCTGCTCGGCACGGGCACGGTGCTGGTGCCGCCGATGCAGCGCGGCCAGCTGCGCGACGCCGTCGTGGCGCCCGCCGAGCGGGCCCCCGGCCTGTCGTTCGAGCCCGGGCTGGTCGACCGGATCCTCGACGACGCCGCGGCCGAGCCGGGCGGCCTCCCGCTGCTGGAGTCGCTGCTCACCGAGCTGTGGTCGCGCCGCGAGGGCGGCTACCTCACGATCCGCGCCTACGAGGAGGCGGGCGGGGTGGCCGGGGTGATCGCCACGCACGCCGAGTCCGTGCTGGCCGGGTTCACCGACCCCGACGACGCCGCGCGGCTGCGTCGCCTGCTCACCTCGCTCGCCACCCCCGACCGGGACGGGCGGTTCACCCGCGCGTCGCTGCCGTGGGCCGACGTCCCCGCCGACCTGCGCCCGGTGGTGCACCGCCTCGCGGCGGGCCGGCTCGTGGTGATCGCCCACTCGGCCACCGGCACCGAGCACGTGCAGCTCGCCCACCAGGCGCTGATCGCCCACTGGCCGCGGCTGCGCGACTGGCTCACCGAGGACCGCGACTTCCTCGCCTGGCGCGCCCAGCTCGACGCGCAGCGGGAGCGCTGGGACGACGCCGGGCGCGACGACGGCGCGCTGCTGCGCGGCACCCCGCTGTCGAGCGCGCTGGACTGGGTCCCCACGCGGTCGGCCGACATCTCCGAGGCCGGTCGCGAGTACATCCGGCGCAGCCGGGCCCGACAGCGGCGCGAGGTCCGCCGCTGGCGGCTGGTCACCGCGCTGCTGGCCGTGCTCGTGCTGGCCGCGGGTTCCCTCGCCGTCGTCGCCGTCGCCCGGGGAAACCGGGTCGACCAGCAGCTGCGCCTCGCCAACGCCGAGCTGGTGGCCCAGGCAGCGCTCGCGCAGGCAGGCGTCGACCCGCTCCTCGCCACCCGGCTCGCCCTCACCGCATGGCACCTCGACCCGGCCAACGGCTCGGCCCGCACCGCGCTGGTCAACCAGTACCTCGCCATGCGGTCGGTGGAGACGGCGTTCCCGAACGTCCGGGGCAGCTACCTGGACACGGTCGTCGTGGCTCCCGGGGCGGATCGAGCGCTGGTGCGCAGCGGTCCGGGACTGGCGGTGCTGGACGGACTGGCCGTAGGCGCTCCCTCCCGCTGGGTGGTGCCGCTCCCGGCCGACTTCCGCACCGCGGGGTTCATCGACGGCGGCGCCACGCTGGTCGGACTCGCAGGGAACGGCGATCTCCTGCGCTGGGACGTCCCGACCCGCAGCGGCCCGGTCCGGACGCCGGCGGGGATCGTCGCGCCCTCCGGCGCCCTCGTCGAGATGGACGTGGACGCGGCGCGGGCGGGGTGGATGCAGCCGACCGAGCCCGGCGTGTTCTCGCTGGAGCTGCGCGACACCCGCACCGGGGCGGCGATCCCCCACGAGGTGGCGCCCATCGCGGACCCGGGCGGCGTCCGCGTGGAGCTGCCGCGCGACCCGGGCCTGGTGGTGCTCCAGGCGGGCGCCGACGCGGCCGAGGTGGGCCCGCTGCTCGTCCGGTCGCTGGCCGACGGCGCCGAGGTCGCCCAGTACCCGCCGGGCAGCGTGACCACCGCCGCCGCCGACGCGCGGGTCCTGAGCTGCGAGGAGAACGGGACGACCGCGGTCCTGCGGGGGCTGGCCGACGGCGCCGAGATCCGCCGGTTCCCCCTCGGCGGCGGCTGCTCGGGCGAGATCCCGCTGATGGTCACCGGCGACGGGGAGCACCTCCTCGAGATCACCGGCTTCAACGCGGGCACCAGCAGCCGGGCGGCGCGTCTCACCCGGCTCGCCGACGGCCGGACGTACGGGCTGGCGCTCCCGCCGGACACGCGCCAGGCTCTCAACGCGCGCGCCACCGTCCCGCTCGCGGTCGTCGGGGACGACGCCTCCCCCGCGGTCCTGCTCGCACACGGGAGTTCCCTCCTGCGGCTGCGGGCCCGGCCGGTCCCCGCGGACCAGGGCACGACCCTGTGGCCCGTGGACGACGAGCGCTACACGGTGGCCTTCGAGGTGGGCCGGCTGGCCGTCCTCGACCAGGAGCTGCGCCCCCTCGGTGAGCTGACCGCCGCCGACGACGGCTTCGACGCCGGCGGATTCAGCCGTGTCGGCAGGGGGCTGGTCACGGTGGTGCCGCCCCCGCGGGGGTGGACGGTCATGGATCTCGCCCTCCCCACGCTCGACCCGCTCTCCGAGCACCCGATCCGCACCGGCGACCCCGCGCGCAACCCCCGGGTCCTGGTCACCGACGACCGGATCGTGGTGGCCGCCCAGCACCTGGTGAGGGTCTGGGACCGCGCGACGGGCGGGCTGCTGCACGACCTGCGGCTGCCCGAGTCCGAGTTCCGGAGCAGCCCGGAGATCGCGGTCCGGCCGGGCCGCCCGGACGAGCTCCTCGTGGTGAAGAACCTCGGGTCGGCGGTCTGGAACCTCCAGCAGGGCAGGCGGATCGCCGACGTCGCGGCCACGGGCACGCTGCAGCCGATCACGTGGGCGTTCTTCCCGTCCGGCGACCGGGTCGTCGCGTTGACCCTCGGCTCGAACCTGGAGATCAGGTCCGCCGACGACATGCAGCCGGTCCGGCCCGCCTTCCCCGCACCCGGAACGGTCGTGCTGCTGGGCGTCTCCCAGGACGGCCACGTCGTCACCATCCGCCACCAGGGTGTCGAACAGGTCGTGTTCTGGGATCCGCAGCGCGGCGCGGAGAGCGGCGCCTTCGCGCTACCGGCGATGTACCGCTTCAGCGAGGTGACCGAGGACGGCCGCGAGTTGCGCATCTCCACCGAGAGCGGCGGGGTGCCGTTCAGCCTGCCGCTCTCGGCGCAGCAGTGGGCGGATCGGCTGTGCGGGATCGCCGACCAGCCGTTCACCGAGGAGGAGCGCGCGCTGCTGCCGCCGGGCGTCGGGTTCGACCACCCCTGCGCGGCCGGCTGAGCTCCGGCCGTCAGGCGCTCGCCACCAGCAGGCGCGCCCCGGCCGCACCGCCCCGCAGGGGCAGCTCCGTGCCGCCCGGCTCCGACCAGGCCGTGTTCCGCGCGGGCACGACCACGCCCGCCACGACGGCCTCCCCGTCCACCACGAGCGCGAACGCGCGGTGGTGGGCGGGCACCGGCAGGCCGAGCTCCGCGTCCGCGGCCAGCGTGACGAGCACGACCTGCGCGGGCGCGGCCGGCCGGGCGGGGCCGACGACACCGCCGACCTCGCCCGCCAGCACGTCGACCTCCACGCCGGCGCGGGCGAGGCGCGGCCGGTCCGCGGACCGCAGCTGCTGGTGGCCCGGCTCCGCCGAGCGTGCCCCGGCGGGCAGGTCCACCCACAGCTGCAGCACGTGTGCGTGCCCGCCGGGGCCGGCGACCTCGCGGTGCACGATGCCGCGCCCGGCGGTCATCCACTGCGCGTCGCCCGCCCGCAGCACCCCGGCGCCCCCGGCGTCGTCCTCGTGCTCGAGCGCGCCGTCCAGCACCACCGTGACGGTCTCGATGCCGTGGTGCGGGTGCCACTCGAAGCCCGGGCTCGTGATCCGGTCCTCGGACAGCACCAGGAACGGCGCCGTGCGCGGGTCGCCGGGCCGCACGTGCAGCCACCGGTCGTCGACCTCGGCGTCCGGGCCGGCGTGGAGGGCCTGCTCGACCCGGGCGACCGCGCGCACGCCGATCAGCCGCCGAACAGCTTCCCGGCCTGCTGGATGACCGTCAGCACCGCGAGCACGCCGAACAGCAGCACCGACCACACCAGCGCGCCGACCCGGAACCCGCGGATCCGGATGGCCGCCGGCAGCATCTTCTTGTTGATCACGATCAGCAGGCCGGAGTAGATGAACATCATCACCCCGCCCACGCAGGCCGAGATCACCGCGAGGACGATCGGCTGCGAGAACCCGGCCGAGATCACGATGATGCCGATCAGGGCGAGGCCCCACACCAGCCCGGCGTAGAGCTTGCTCTCCGAGGCGTCCGGCACGTACATCGTCTTCAGCACGTCGGCCGCCAGCCGGCTCGTGTAGTCGACGATGCCCAGCGCCGCGGCGAAGAGCGACACCGCGCCGACGACCCAGAAGAAGTAGCCGAACCAGGTGCCGACCCGCTCCATCAGCACGTTCCCCTCGACCTTGAGGAACGAGATGTCGTTCGTGACGTCGGGGTTGCCGAACACCGTGGCGTAGGCCAGCAGCGACATGAACACGATCGACAGGAACGAGATCAGCACGAACGTCCACAGCTGCTCGCGGTTGGCGAAGCGCCACCAGCCGCGCCAGTGCTCGAGGTTGCTCGCGGTGGGCGCGAAGACGAAGCCGACGCGGCCGCGGGCCTCGGGCTCGCCGGTCAGCGGGGACACGATCTTCGGCACGTACGAGCCCATGCCGAAGCCCTTGTCGCGGATCCAGTTGCTCTGCACGAGGTTCTGCCCACCGCCGGCACCGGCGAACGCGAGCGCACCCATGAGCGTGGCGAACCCGAGCTCGGCGGCGGGGAACTGCGCCTCGGTGGCGATGCGCGGCACGTCGGCCCACGCCCCGCCCACGGCGAAGAGCGCCCCGACGACGAGCAGGAGCACCACGGCGGCGACCTTCAGCATCTGCGCCCGCTCCAGGGCGTTGTAGACCACCGGCGCGAGGGTGAGGATCGCCCCGACCAGCACCAGGAGCACGATCGCGATGATCGACGGGCTGCCGCCGAAGAGGTAGCTGAACAGCGTGCCGGAGCTGGTGACCCAGGCGGGCCACAGGTTCGCGAAGTACGCGAGGATCGCGAACACCAGCCCCCAGTGCCGCCACAGCCTGCTGAACCCGGTGATCGCGGTCTCGCCCGTGGCGAGCGTGTAGCGCTCGATCTCCATGTTCAGGAAGTACTGGGTGATGAGCCCCAGCAGCGCCGCCCACACGAAGCCGAGGCCGATCTGGGAGGCGATGTAGGGGAAGAGGATGAACTCCCCGCTCGCGAGGCCGACCCCGGCGGCGATGATGCCGGGGCCGACGAACCGCCACTGGTTGAGCGGCGGTGCGGGCAGGTCGCGCACCTGCGGTGATGGCAGGTACTTGGTGGGGAAGAGCGTCGACGGGTCGGTGGCGACCGGCTCGTCGTGAGGGGCGGACATCGGTAGTGGGCCTTTCGGGGGGTCAGGGTTGATACGTCCGTGCGGCGTCAGCGGCGCACGTCCTCCTCCGCGCCGAGGAGGCTGAGCTCGTGTGGCCGGGGGGATGCCTCCCAGTCGCCCGGCACGGTCACGGCGAGCGCACCCGTGACGGCCGCCGTGCGCAGGCCCTCGTCCGGGTCGCGCCCGGCGAGCCGGCACGCGAGGTAGCCGGCCACGAAGGCGTCGCCGGCGCCGACGCTGTCGACCACGGTCACGGGCACCGCGGGCACGTCGATCGAGCGGCCGTCCACGAGCGCCGTGGCCCCGTGGCGGCCGCGCTTGATCACGACCTCGCGCGGGCCCAGCTCGGCCAGCCCGGAGGCCAGCTTCTCCGGCCCGGTCGACTCGTCGACCTCGAGCGCGATGCGCGCCTCGTCGTCGCCGGCGAAGACCATGTCCGCGCCCGCCACGAGCTCCCGGAACACCGGGGCGGCCGTGGCCGCGTCCCACAGGCGGGAGCGGTAGTTGAGGTCCACCGACACCGGCACGCCCGCATCGCGCGCCCGGGCCAGCGCCGCCCGCACGGCGGCGGCGGGACCCTCGCCCAGCGCGGGCGTGATCCCGGTGAGGTGCAGGACCCCGGCCTCCTCGACGACGCCGGGCGGCACGTCCTCGGGGCACAGGTGCGAGCCCGCGCTGCCGTGGCGGTAGTAGGTGACGTTCTGCACCGTGCCGGTGCGCCGCTCCCGCAGCATGAGCGCGGTGGGCGCGTCGTCGCGGTGCACCACCGCGCGCACCCGCTCGGCGAGCAGGTTGCGCTCCACGAGGTCGCCGACCGGGTCGCGGCCCAGCCGCCCGATCCAGGTGGCGGGCGTGCCCAGCCGCGCCACCCCGATCGCGACGTTGGACTCCGCGCCGCCCATGGACAGCCGCATCCCGCGCGTCAGCGACATCGGGCCGACGTCGTCGGCCACGAGCAGCCCGAGCGTCTCGCCGAGCGTGACCAGCCCCCCGCTCACGAGCGCGCCGCCTCGAGCGCCGCCGCGGCCCGCTGCGCGAGCGCGGTGAGGTCGCCGTCCGGGGAGAGCGCGTCGCCGACCAGCGGCCCGCCCATCCCCACGGCGATCGCGCCCGCGGCGAGCCAGTCGCCCACCGCGGGCACGTCGATGCCGCCGGTGGGCACCACCGGGATGTCGGGCAGCGGGGCGCGCACGTCCTTCAGGTACCCGGGCCCGAGCCGGCCCGCCGGGAAGAGCTTCACCGCGCTCGCGCCCGCCCGCCACGCCGCGGTGATCTCGGTGGGGGTGAACGCGCCGGGGTAGCTCGCGATGCGGTGGCGCAGCGCCGCGGCGATCACCTCCGGCTCCACGGAGGGCGACACGACGAACCGCGCGCCCGCGTCCACCGAGCGGTCGACGTCGGCGCCGGTCAGGACGGTGCCGACCCCGACCTCGACATCGGCCGGGACGCGGGCGGCGAGGCGCTCGACCACGTCGAGGGCCCCCTTGGTGGTGAGCGTCAGCTCGAGGCTGCGCACGCCCGCCTCGACGAGCACGTCCACGACGGCCTCGGCGCGGTCGGCGTTCTCGGCCCGCAGGATCGCGACGACGCGGGTGGCGGCGAGGCCGGGTCCCACTGGGACGCGTGGCACGTCCGGAGCGCTGGTTTCGGTCACGGGCGGTGGTCCCCCCTTCTCGGGCGCCGGAAACGGGGGTCCGCACGGCACCGGCGACGTTTTACGTAATGGAACGCAATTTCACTATGGCTCGCTGCATGATGGACGTCCGGCGCCGGGACGACAAGGCTTGGCCCCGAGCGCCCGCGTGATGTCGCACTCCCCCTGCTGTCCGGACCGGTCCCCCCAACCGTCCGGTCCCGTTCGCCCCCGCGTCACCCGACCGTGCCGGAGCGGGCACCCGCGGCCCCCACCCTCGCTGCCGTCCGCCCCGCGACACGCCATCCTCCCCGAGGAGCTTCCCGCACATGATCTTGCCCCTTCGCCGTGCCGCTGTCGCGTGCGCGGCCGTGCTTGCCCTCGCCGCGTGCGGCGAGAGCGCCGTCGACTCCCCCACCGGCACCTCCGGTGGCGGGGACGGCCTCGTGTTCGCCTCCATCCCCACGGAGGAGTCGACGTCGCTGCAGCAGAGCTACGCGCCCGTGATCGCGATGCTCGAACGCGAGACCGGCACGACGATCGAGTTCCAGAACGCCACCGACTACGCCGCCGTGATCGAGGGCATGCGCGCCGGGCAGATCGACATCGCCGTGTTCGGCCCGTTCTCCTACGTCCTCGCCAAGGGCCAGGACTCCGGCATCACGCCGGTCGCGGCCGTGGTCGACGCCCCCGGCGACGAGCCGGGCTACCGGTCCTACGGCATCACGGCCGCCGGGTCGGGCATCACCGACCTCGCCGGGTTCGCCGGGCGCACCGTCTGCTTCGTCGACCCGAACTCCACCTCCGGCTACCTCTACCCCACCGCGGGCCTGATCGAGGCGGGTGTCGACCCGACCGCCGGGGTCACCCCCGTGTTCGCGGGCGGCCACGACGCGTCGGCGCTCGCTGTGGCGAACGGGCAGTGCGACGCCGGCTTCGCCCACGACACGATCGTCGACCGGCAGCTCGTCGACTCCGGGCAGCTGCAGCCCGGGCAGCTGCAGGTGGTGTGGCGCTCGGAGACGATCGCGGGGTCCCCGATCGCCGTGGGGAGCCACGTCGACCCGCAGCGGCGCCAGGTGATCACCGACGCGCTCGCGCAGAAGGCCAACGTCGACTACCTGTCCGCCAACGGGTTCTGCACCTCCGCCGCGGAGTGCGAGGTCGGCGAGGACGGCGGCTGGGGCTACGTCGCGGTGGACGACGCGCTCTACGACGGTGTGCGCCGGGTCTGCGCGGTCACGCAGGCCGAGTCGTGCACGAGCCTGAGCTGATCGCGGTGACGGGCGCACCCGACACCGTCGTCGAGCTGGCCGGGCTCGGAAAGAGCTTCGGCCCGGGCGTGCGGGCCCTCGACGACGTGTCCCTCACCGTGCACGCGGGCGAGGTCGTCGTGCTCCTGGGCGCCTCGGGCTCCGGCAAATCGACGCTGTTGCGCCACGTCAACGGGCTGCACCGCCCGTCGGCGGGCAGCGTGCGCGTGCTGGGCACCGATATCGGCCGGGCGGGAGGGGCCGCCCTGCGCGCGCTGCGGCGCCGCGTCGGGATGGTGTTCCAGCAGTTCCACCTCGTCGGCGGCCTCACCGTGCTGGAGAACGTCTGCACCGGCGCGCTGGCCACGCTGCGCGGCCCGCGGCTCGGCCTGCCCACCTACCCGCGGCGGGTACGGGCGGCGGCGCTGGAGCAGCTCGACCGCGTCGGCCTCGCCGACCAGCGCTTCCAACGTGCCGACACCCTCTCCGGGGGCCAGCAGCAGCGGGTGGCCGTGGCCAGGGCGCTGCTGCAGCGGCCGCAGATCCTGCTCGCCGACGAGCCGGTGGCCTCGCTCGACCCCGAGTCGGCCGCGCAGGTGCTGCAGCTGATCGCGGCACTCGCCCGCGAGGACCGCCTCACCGTGCTCTGCAGCCTCCACCAGGTCGACCTCGCCCTCGCCCTCGGCGAGCGGGTGATCGGCCTGCACGCGGGCCGGGTGGTGCTGGACCGCCCGGTGGCCGGGTTGGACCGCGACACGGCGATGGGGGTGTACGGGGCGCGGACGCCCCCGTCGGTGCCGGTGCTCACGCCGTGACCCGCGCCGCTACTCTCGCCCGCCCCTCACGCCGGGGCACGGGCGCCGCTCTGGTGCTGCTCGCACTGCTCGCGGCGGCCCTGTGGTCGGTGGGCGAGCTGCGGATCAACGTCGCCACCCTCGCCGACAGCACCGGGAACGCGGCAGGCTTCCTGTCCCGCACGCTGCCGCTGGACTTCCCGCCGGTCGCCGAGGTGCTCGCGCTGTGCGGGCAGACCCTCGCCGTCGTCGTCTGCGCCACGGTGCTCGCGGTGCTGCTCAGCGTGCCGGTCGCGGTGCTCGCCGCGGGCAACACGAGCCCGGGGCCCACCGCTCGCGTCGGCGCCCGCGCGCTGGTGGTCGTGGCGCGCGCCGTGCCCGACGTCGTGCTCGCCATCGTGTTCTTCCGGCTCTTCGGCCTCGGCGCCGCCGCGGGCGTGCTCGCGATGGGCCTGCACTCCGTCGGCATGATCGGCAAGCTCTACGCCGACGCGATCGAGCAGATCGACGAGGGCCCGCGCACCGCCGTCCGCGCCGCGGGCGCCGGCCGGCTGCAGGAGCTCGTCACCGCGGTGCTCCCGGCGGTGCTGCCCGCGTTCGTGGCCACCGCGCTGCACCGCTTCGACATCAACCTGCGCATCTCGGTGGTCCTCGGGTTCGTGGGCGTCGGCGGGCTCGGCTTCGAGATCGCGAACGCCCTGCGCAGGCTCGACTACCAGCGCGGGATCGCGCTCGCGCTCGTGGTGCTCGGCCTGTGCGTTGCGGTCGAGCTGGTGTCCGGCGCGGTGCGCCGGGCCCTGCTGCCGAGCACGACGGGCCGCGCGCCCACCCCGCCGGCCGACGGGCGGCTCACCCCGCCGTGGACGGCGCGGCGGGCGCGCGCGGCCGGTTACGCGGCCGCCACCGTGGCCGTGATCGCCCTGTCCGCGCCCGCGGCGGGCCTGTCCCCCGGCCTGCTCGCCAGCGGGCTCGGCAGGCTCCCGGAGACGCTCGGCCTGTTCTGGCCGCCCGGCAGCAGCGGGATCCTGCCCGACCTGCTCGCGGAACTCGCCGTCACCGTGCAGATCGCGCTCGCCGCCACGCTGCTCGGAGCCCTCCTCGCGCTCCCGGTGGGCGCGCTCGCCGCTCGCAACGTCGCCCCGACGCCCGGGGTCGCCGCGGCGTTCCGGGCCGTCGTCGTGCTGGTCCGCGGGGTCCCCGAGCTCATCATCGCGATCGTGTTCGTCGTGATCACCGGGCTCGGCCCGGTGGCAGGCGCGCTGGCCCTCGCGATCGGGGCCGTCGGCCTCCTGGGCAAGCTCGTGGCCGACTCCCTCGAGGAGACCGACGTCCGCGTGCAGGAGGCCGTGCGGGCCACCGGCGCGTCGCGCCTGCAGGTGTTCACGGCCGTCACGCTCCCGCAGGCCGCGCCCGCGATCGTGGCGCACCTGCTCTACCAGCTCGACGTCGCGATCCGCTCGGCCACGCTCCTGGGCATCGTCGGTGCGGGCGGGATCGGGTTCTACCTGCTCAACGCCTCCCGGGTGATGCGGTTCGACGTGGTCACCACGGTGATGCTGCTGGTGTTCGCCACGGTGATGGCACTCGAACTGCTCGCGCTGTGGTTGCGCCGCGCGGTCCGCTAGGCCCCGGAGCCGGCCCCGTAAGCCAGCATGGTGGCTTTACTGGCGTATTCGGCCAGTAAAGCCACCATGCTGGCATTCGGGGAGGGCCTCGGCGGGCGCGCGGGACAAGTGCGCCGGGCGTTCACGGTCGTTTCCCGCCGCGTTACCGGCGGAGCCGTTGTCCGGACAAGCCGGCCCGGCACCGTTGCTCGCGTGACGGCCACCCGGTACCTGGAGATCGCCGACGAGCTCGCCTCCGAGCTGGCCGGCGCACCCGCGGGCTCGCGCGTCGAGGGCGAGCACGGGATCGGCAGGCGGTTCGGCGTGGGGCGCGCGGCCGCGCGCGCCGCGCTGCAGGAACTGGAGCGCCGGCTCGTGGTGCGGCGCGTGCAGGGCGCGGGCACGTTCGTGAACCGGCGCATCGACTACACGATCTCGCACGACCGGCGCCCGTCGTGGCACGAGACGGTCGCGGCGGCGGGCGCGCAGCCGCGCACCGTGGTGCGCGGCATCGAGGTGCTGCCGCTCCCCGCGCAGCAGGCCCCGGCGCTGGGGCTGCCCGCCAGCACGCCGTGCCACCGGCTCACCCGGCAGTCCTACGTCGACGACCTGCTCGCGGCGCGCGTGGAGGAGTGGGTGCCGGTGGAGCTCGTCGCCGACCTCGACCTCGCGGTGCAGGCCGCCGAGTCGCTGGACCTGGTGCTGCGGCAGGTGGCGCGGGTCGACCCGGTCCGCGCGTGGTGCCGGGTGAGCCTCGACGTGCCCCCGCCCGCCGTGTGCGCCGGGCTGGAGATCGAACCGAGCCGGCCGGTGTGGCTGGTGGAGAGCGTCAGCCGGGACGCCGCGAGCGGGCTCCCGGTCATGTGCAGCAGGTCCTGGATGCGCTCCGACGCGGTCCGGGTGGTCGTCGAGCTGGGCTCGGCGACCGAGACGACGACGGTGGGAGATCGATGAACGTCACACGAGAGGAACGCGCGGGGCTCCTGGCCCTCGCGCGCGCCGAGGAGCTGGTGGGGCTCGCCGACGCGTGCCTCGCCGACGGCGCGGTGCCCCGCGTGCTGCGGGCACCCGAGGTGGGCTGCGTGGCCACGCAGGTGCGCGAGCCGATCGCCGGCGATCGCTTCCTGCTGGGCGACGTGCTCGCCGTGCAGGCGGAGGTGGAGCTGGGCGGGTCGCGCGGGTGGTCGATGCGGCTGGGCGACGACAGGGTCGCCGCCCTGGCAGCCGCGATCTGCGACGCCGAGGTGGAGGCCGGGCGGGCCCGCGCCGACGAGGTGCTCGCGCTCTGCGAGCGCGTCGCCGCCCGGGAGGCCGCCGCGGAGGCCGAGGAGTGGGCGCAGCTCGCGCCGACGGTCGTCGAGTTCGAGGAGCTGACGTGACCGCGACCGTGGTCCCCGTGCTGGACGGGGACACCGCACAGCGCGCGTTCCGCGCCGCGCTCGACGCGCTGTCGCGTCCCGGCACGCCCGCGGCGCTGCCCCCTGCGGGCGACATGCCCGCCGCGCTGCTGCCGGTGCTCGCGCTCGCCGACCTGGACACCCCGGTCTGCGTGCTCGGCGACGTCCCCGGCGGGGTGTGGGCGGACGCGCTGGCCACGGTGACGTCGGCGCCGGTGGTGCCCCTCGCCGCGGCCCGGCTGGTGGCGGCGCTGCGCCCGCTCGAGCCCGGCGAGCTCGCCGCGGTCCGCGCAGGCAGCCCCACGGCACCGGAGGAGGCGGCGCTCGTCGCGCTCGCCGTGCCTGCGCTCGAGGGTGGACCGGCGCTGACGCTGTCCGGGCCCGGCGTCGCCGGCACCCGGGTGATCACGCCCCGCGGCCTGCCCGCCGACCTCGTGCCGGCCCGTGCCGCCACGGCGTTCCCCGCGGGCCCCGACCTGCTGCTCGTCACCCCGGGCGGCGCGGTGCTGGGGCTGCCCCGCAGCACCCGGATCGAGGAGGACTGACATGGGCTACTCCGGAGCCCGCGGCGGGCTGGAGGCGATCCTCGCGGCCGAGCGGCTCGTGCGCGACGCCCGCGACCACGCCCCGGCACCGTGGGCGTCGACCGAGCAGATCACCGCCCGGTTCCGCCTCGCCGTGGACCGCGTGCAGGGCGAGGCCGGGCTCTACCACGAGCCCACCGCCGCCGACGCCTTCCGGCAGGCCGAGGGCGACACCCTCGAGGCCGCGCACCTCGTGCGCGCCCACCGCTCCACGCTGCCCCGCCTGGCCGTGTCCGAGCCGGTGGACCCCGACGAGATGGTGGTGCTGCGCCGGATCGTGCCCGCCCACCGCACCCCCGACGGCCCCCAGCTGCTGGGCCGCACCACGGACTACACGGGCCGGATGCTGGAGCGCGAACCCTCCCCCACCGGACGAACGGCACCCTCGTCCGATAGAGCGGTACCGACGGGCCGTTCGTCCGGTGCCGCGCAGCGGCAGCCCGGGCGGTTCTCCGCGTTCCTGCGCTCCCAGGACCTGCTCGTGGAGCACACCCCCGCCGACACCGCCCCGTTCGACGTCACGCGCCGCCCGGCGCGACCGCCCGCACCCCGTTCGGCCGTGCTCGCCTCGATGGCGCGCGCGGAGACCGGGGCGCTCGTCGGGCTCTGGTACCGCTCGATCCTCGGCCCCGACGGCGACATCCACGAGGTCACGCTCGGCGAGGTCCGCCACGGCCACCTGCCCCTGTCCGTGCGGCACCCGCACACCGGCAACCCGGTGCGGATCGGCCGGTTCCGCGCCACCGAGACCGAGGCCATCGAGGACCTCGACGGCGCCGACGAGGACCGCACCCGCTTCGACGTCGGCTACGGGCTGTGCTTCGGCCACAACGAGCGCAAGGCCATCGCGATGGCCAACCTCGACATCGCCTGCCGCCGATTCGGCCGTACCGGCCCGCTCGAACAGCTCCTGCTCCTCACCACCGACGGCCTCGACTCCGCCGGGTTCCTGGAGCACCTCAAGCTGCCCCACTACGTCACGTTCCGGTCGATGGTCGAGCGCAAGCAGGCCGTGCGCGCCACCGGCGTGGCGACCGAGCCCCCTGGGAGGGACTGCAGATGACGCTCGCCGCCGTCACCGGCGTGGACGAGATCCTCGCCGGCATCGACGACACGGCCGCCCCGGCCGGGATCCTCGACGAGGGCGCGAAACGTGAGATCCGCCGCGCCGCGCTCACCGCCGTCTGCGTGCCCGGCTACCAGGTGCCCTTCGGCTCCCGCGAGATGCCCGTGGCCCGCGGGTGGGGCTCGGGTGGCCTGCAGGTCACCCTCGCCGTGATCGGCGCCGGCGACACCGTGAAGGTGATCGACCAGGGCGACGACGCCGGCGTCAACGCCACCAACCTGCGCCGGCTCATCGCGGGCAGCACCGGCTGCGCCGAGTCGGCCGACTCCCGCGAGGCCACCGTCATCCAGACCCGCCACCGCGTGCCCGAGCAGCCCCTGCACGACGGGCACGTGCTCGTGCTGCAGGTGCCGGTGCCCGAGCCGCTGCGCGGCGTGCAGCGCTCGGTGGCCGAGTGCGCGCGCATGCACGCCGAGGCCGACTACTCGGCGATGTGGGTGAGCCTCTACGAGGACCTCGTCCGCAACGGCGTGATCACCAGGTCCACCGGCTACCCGGTGCTCGTCGGCGGCCGCTACGTCATGGCCACCACCCCGATCCCCCGGTGGGACGTGCCGCGGCTGCACCGCAGCGAGCACCTCAGCCTCTTCGGCGCCGGGCGGGAGAAGCGGATCTTCGCGGTGCCGCCGCACACCGACGTCGAGCCCCTGACCTTCGACGACGTCCCCTTCGAGGTGGAGGGCGCCGACGGCGTCTGCGTCCGCTGCGGCTCCGACGACACGTTCCTGGTGGAGGCCGGGCCGGGCCGCTTCGCGTGCAGCGACACGGAGTGGTGCGCGCGGGTGGTGGACGGCGACGTCGACGCGGAGGCCCACCGCGCCGCGGCCCCGCTCGGTCTCCTCCCGGATGCGGGGAGGCGCGCCCCCGAAGTTCAGGAAAGCCACATTCAAGGCCGGAGAGGCCCTGAATGTGGCTTTCCTGAACCTGGGCGGGAGCCGGGAGCGGACGACCAGCCCGAGTGGGCCCTCCTCGTCGAAGGCATCGGGAAGGTCCACGGGCCCGGGGGCGCCGGGGCCGTCGCGGGCACCGGGCCCGGGCACGGCACCGCGGTCAGCCCGGCCACCGGGGCGATCGTGGCGGCGTGGGACGTCGGGTTCGACGTGGCCCCGGGCGAGGCGGTCGGGCTGATCGGCGAGTCGGGCTCGGGGAAGTCGACGGTGCTGCGCTGCATCGTCGGCGACGAGCGGGCCACGGCGGGGCACCTGTTCCTCTCCGCCGTGGACGGGGGCCGCACCGACGTGCTGACCCTCGACGCCCCGGCGCGGCGGCGGCTGCGCATCGCGACGCTCGGGATCGTGCACCAGGACCCCTCGGAGGGGCTCGCGCTGGACGTCACAGCGGGCGGCAACATCGCCGAGCGCCTGACCGCGGCGGGCTGGCGCGGCTACCGGGCGATCCGGGCCCGCGCCGCGGAGCTGCTCGACCGCGTGGAGGTGCCGCTCTCGCGCATGGACGACCCGGTGCGCACCTTCTCCGGGGGGATGCGCCAGCGCGTGCAGATCGCCAAGGCGCTCGCCACCGACCCGGAGGTCCTGCTGCTCGACGAGCCGACCACCGGCCTCGACGCGTCGGTGGCCGCGGGTGTGCTCGACCTGCTGCGCGGCCTGCTCGCCGAGCGCGACGTCGCCGCGGTGGTGGTGAGCCACGACTTCGCGGTGATCGAGGCCCTGACCGACCGGTCGCTGGTGATGCAGCTCGGCCGGGTGGTCGAGCGGGGGCTCACCGACCAGCTCTTCCGCGACCCGCACCACCCCTACACCCAGCGGCTCGTGGCCGCGGCCCGGAGGTAGTCATGAGAGTCCTTGAGGTACGCGACCTCGAGAAGACGTTCACGCTGCACACGGTCGACGGCCGCACCGTCGTCTCGCTGAGCGGGGTGGACCTCGACGTCGACGCGGGCGAGCACGTGGCGCTGGCCGGGCCGAGCGGAGCGGGCAAGTCGAGCCTCCTGCGCTGCGTGCACCGCACCTACCTGCCCGACGCGGGCACGGTCACGCTGCACCGCCCGGAGGGGCCGGTCGAGCTCACCGCGCTGCCCGACCGCACGCTCGCCCGGCTGCGGGCGCGCGAGCTCGGCTACGTGTCGCAGTTCCTCGCCGCGCCCCCGCGCACCGGCCCGCTCGAGCTGGTGGCCGCTGCCGCCCGGCGCCGGGGCCTCGACCGGGACGCCGCGGCCGAGGCCGCCGCGGCAGCGCTGCGCGGGCTCGCCCTCGACGAGGCGCTGTGGGACGTCGACTGCGGGGTGCTCTCCGGCGGCGAGCGCCAGCGGGTGAACCTCGCGGCCGCCACGGTGCGCCCGCCGCGGCTGCTGCTGCTCGACGAGCCGGTGTCGGCGCTCGACCCGGCCAACCGGGAGCGGGCCCTCGACCTGATCGCGTCGCTGTCCGGTGCGGGCGTCGCGGTGCTCGCGGTCTTCCACGACGCCGACGCGATGCACGCCCTCGCCACCCGTGTGGTGGAGCTGCGCGACGGCCGGGTTGCGGCGCAGGGCACCCCCGCCGAGGTGCTGGGAGCCGCGGCATGACGGGCATGAGCGCGCCCGCCGCCCAGCGCTGGTCGCTGCTGCGCCCGCCCGCCGACTACGTGCTGGGGCACGTGCGGGCCGTGCTGCCCGACCGCGTGCTCGACGACGCCCGCGTCGCCGTGCGCGACGGGCGGATCGCCGAGGTCGGCCCGCACCCGGCCGGGGCGGGCGCCGACGTGGACGGCGGCGGCGCGTTCTGCCTGCCCGGCCTGGTCGACGTGCACTCCGACGGCCTGGAGCGCGAGCGGGTGCCGCGTCCCGGCGCGGAGGTGCCGTGGCGGTTCGCGCTGCTGTCGTTCGAGGGCAAGCTGCGCGCGGCCGGGATCACCACGGTGTTCCACGGTGCCGCGTTCGAGCAGGGTGAGGGCTCGCTCAAGGTGCGCTCGGTGGAGGCGGCGCTGGAGCTGTGCCGCCAGGTGGCCGGCCGCGGCGACGGGCCGGTGGAGCACCGGGTGCTGCACCGGCTCGACGTGCGCTCGGCCGAGGGGCTCGCCGCGCTGCGCACCCGGCTCGCCGGGCTCGACGCGCCCGCGGTGGTGTCCCACGAGGACCACACGCCCGGCCAGGGCCAGTACGCCGACCGCACCTACTACGAGCGCTACCTCATGGCGACCCGCGGCATCTCGGCGGACGAGGCGCGCGCGCAGGTGGACGCGTTCGCCGCAGCGCGCGAGGCGAACCGGGACGTCCGCGAGGAGGCGCTGGCGTTCCTCGGGGAGCGGGCGCGGGCCGGTGCGGTGTGGCTGCTCGGGCACGACCCGGCGTCGGCGGCCGAGATCGCGGCGCTCGCCGGGCGCGGCGGCGCGGTGGCCGAGTTCCCCACCACCGTGGAGGCCGCCCGCGCCGCGCGGGAGCGCGGGATGCCGGTGGTGATGGGGGCGCCCAACGCGCTGCGCGGGAGCTCGCACTCCGGCAACGCGTCGGCGCGCGAGCTCGTGGCGCGCGGCCTGGTGACCGCGCTCGCGTCGGACTACCTGCCCTCGGGCCTGCTGGCGGCGGCGTTCCTGCTCGCGGCCGACGGCGTCACCACCCTCCCCGCCGCGGTGGGGATGGTGACCGGTGGCGCCGCGCGGGCGGTGGACCTGCCCGACCGCGGCACGCTCGCGCCGGGCGCCCGCGCCGACCTCGTGCTCGCCGAGGCGGGGCAGCCCTGGCCGGTGGTGCGGACCGTCCTGCGCGCGGAGGGTTGAGGGGTCAGTTGCGCCGCTCCCACGACCCGAGCACCAGCAGCGTGCGGGTGCCCGTGACCGAGCCGGAGCGGCGCAGCGTGTCGATCACCTGCTGCAGGTGGGCGAGATCGCGCACGTGCAGCTGCACCAGCGCGTCCGGGTCGCCCGCGAGCGTGAAGACGGCGTCCACCTCCGGGATGGTGGAGACGGCGCGCACGATCTCGCTCACCCGCGTGTTGCCGAGGAAGCGCAGCTCGATGAACGCCTGGACGCCCTGGCCGAGCTTCGCGTGGTCCACCTGCACGGTGAACCCCGTGATCACGCCGATCTCGCGCAGCCGGTCGACCCGCCGCTTCACCGCAGCCACCGAGAGGCCCACTTCGCCCGCCATCTCGGAGTAGGTTCGCCGGGCGTCGGCCCGCAGCAGGTCGAGCAGCAGGAGGTCGGTGTCGTCGACCCCGGCGGCATTCACGGGCACCTCCGCGCAAAGAACCTGAGCTGTCCGCCGATCCAAGCACAACGGCTTTGCGTGTTCCGGGCAGGAGACGCCGGGGGTCTTGCCCACGCGAGGGTGATCGCGGTCTCCTCACCGAAACCCGCACTGACGGAGGTCGACGGTGCCGCCCACCACGAGCCAGACGGTCACGCTGGACGACAAGTACTCCGCCCGCCACGGCCGGGTCCTGATCACCGGGATCCAGGCGATCGTGCGGATGGTCCTCGAGCAACGCAGGCTCGACGCCGCGCGCGGCCTGGACACCCGCGCCTACGTCACCGGCTACCAGGGCTCCCCGCTGGCCGGGCTGGACCAGGAGATGGCGCGCGCGGGCCGCTTCCTCGACGCAGACGGCGTCGTCTTCCGGCCCGCGGTGAACGAGGAGCTCGCGGCCACGGCGGTGGCGGGCACCCAGCTGCTGCGGCAGGCGCCCGGGCGGCGCCACGACGGCGTCACCGGGTTCTGGTACGGCAAGAACCCCGGTCTCGACCGCGCCGCGGACGCGATCCGGCACGGCACGCTCGCCGGCACCACCGCGCTCGGCGGGGCGGTGGCCCTGATCGGCGACGACCCGTCCTGCAAGTCCTCCACCGTGCCCAGCTCGTGCGAGCCGATGGCGCAGAGCCTGCTGCTGCCGCTGCTCGCGCCCGGGTCGGTCGGGGAGATCGTGGAGCTGGGGCTGCACGCCGTGGCGATGTCGCGCGCCAGCGGGCTGTGGACGGGCCTGAAGATCGTGGCCGACGTCGCCGACGCGGCCGCCACGCTCGACGTGGGCGCGCTCGACCTCGGGGTTCCCGCGCCCGGGCGCGCGGAGGATCCGCCCCGGGTGCTCGTCGGCGCCACCGCCCTGGAGGCCGAGCACGACGCGCTCACCCGCCGCCTCGACCTCGCCCGCGCCTACGCGCGGCGGGCCGGGCTCAACCGGGTGGCGTTCACCGCGCGGTCCGCGCGCCTGGGCGTGCTCGCCTCGGGCACCACCGCGGCGGTGGTGCAGCGGGCGCTGGACGACCTGGGTCTCGACGAGGCGGCGATGGAGGCGCTGGGCCTGCGGATCATCACGCTCGCCATGCCGTTCCCGGTGGACGCCGGGGCGCTCGCCGAGCTCACCGAGGGCCTCGAGGAGGTGCTCGTCGTCGAGGACAAGGTGCCGTTCCTGGAGGATCACCTCAAGGCCGCGCTGTACGGGCGGCCCGGCGCACCGCGCGTGGTCGGCCGCCACGACCCGGACGGGCGCCCGCTGCTCACCGCCCGCTCCACGCTCGGCGCCGAGGAGGTGGCCCGCGCCCTCGCGGCCCGCATCGGCCCGGACCGGCTGCCCCGCACCGCGGCCGTGCGGCTGGAGGCGCTCACCCCGCGGCCGCCGTCGCGGATCGCGGTGCCGCTCGCGGCGCGCACCCCGTACTTCTGCTCGGGCTGCCCGCACAACACCTCCACGCGCACGGACGACGACACGCTCGTCGGCGTCGGCATCGGCTGCCACGCGATGATCGCGCTCGACGGCGCGGGCCGCGGCCACCAGCTGGGGCTCACGCAGATGGGCGGCGAGGGCGCGCAGTGGCTCGGCCTCGCCCCGTTCACCGACGACCGGCACTTCGTGCAGAACCTCGGCGACGGCACGTTCCACCACTCGGGGTCGCTCGCCGTGCGCGCCGCCGTGGCCGCCGGGGTCACGATGACCTACAAGCTGCTCTACAACGACGCCGTCGCGATGACCGGCGGCCAGCGTGCCGAGGGCAGGCTCGACGTCCCCGCGCTCACCCGCTGGCTCGCGGTGGAGGGCGTGCGCCGCGTCGTCGTCACCACGGCCGACCCGGGCAGCTACCGCGACGTCGCCCTCGACCCGATCGCGACGGTGCGCCACCGCGACGAGTTCGCCGAGGTGGAGCGCGAGCTCGCCGCCGTCGAAGGTGTGACGGTCCTGATCCACGACGACCGCTGCGCCGCCGAGGAGCGCCGCCTGCGCAAGCGCGGCAAGCTCCCCACCCCCACCGCGAAGGTCGTGATCAACGAGCGGGTGTGCGAGGGCTGCGGCGACTGCGCCGACGCCTCCACGTGCCTGTCGGTGCAACCGGTGGACACCGAGTTCGGCCGCAAGACCCGCATCCACCAGGCGTCCTGCAACAGCGACCTGTCGTGCCTCAAGGGCGACTGCCCGTCGTTCCTGCTGGTGGAGCCGCGCGACCGGGCTCCGCGCCCGGTGCCGGAGCCGCCCACCGGGCTGCCCGAGCCGGAGAGCAGGCTCACCGGCGACACGGCCCTGCTGCGCATGCCCGGGATCGGCGGCACCGGCGTGGTCACGGTCTCGCAGATCCTGCAGATGGCCGCCCACCTCGACGGCCGCTACGCCGCCGGGCTGGAGCAGATCGGGCTCGCGCAGAAGGGCGGGCCGGTGGTGAGCGACGTGCGCATCGGCAAGCAGCCGGTGCGCGGGGCGCTGCGCGCCACCCGCGGCACGGCCGACGTGCTCATCGGGTTCGACCTGCTCGGCGCCGCCGCCGAGGCGAACCTCGCCGTCGCGCGGCCCGGGCACACGATCGCGGTGGTGAGCTCGGCCGTGGTGCCGACGGCGGCCATGGTCACCGGGCGCGTCCCGGTGCCGGGCTCCCCCGCCGACGCCCTCGACCGCATCGCCGCGGCCACCCGCGCCGACGCCGCGCTGCACGTCGACGCGCAGGGCCTGTCCGAGGCGCTGTTCGGCGACCACATGCCGGCCAACATGCTGCTCGTGGGCGCCGCGTTCCAGCACGGGTGCATCCCGATCGCGGCGGAGGCCATCGAGCAGGCGATCCGGCTGAACGGTGCCGGGGTGCAGAAGACCCTCGCCGCCTTCCGCTGGGGCCGCGCCGCGGTGGCCGACCCGGAGGCGGTGGCGGCAGCCACCCGGGGGCCTGCGGCCCCGGCCGAGCC
Organism: Pseudonocardia zijingensis; assembly: GCF_042657305.1. NCBI lineage: Bacteria > Bacillati > Actinomycetota > Actinomycetes > Pseudonocardiales > Pseudonocardiaceae > Pseudonocardia > Pseudonocardia zijingensis. The sequence goes on from NZ_JBHSKO010000011.1 coordinate 62,154, forward strand.
CAGCGGGTTCGCCGACGTCCTCGCCACCCGCGTCGCCGACCTCACCGGCTACCAGGACGCGCGCTACGGCGACCGTTACGCCGAGGAGGTGCAGCGGGTGGCCGCGATCGCCACCGAGCGCGCGGGGGCCGAGGCGGGCGAGCGGATCGCCGTGGCCTACGCGCGCGGGCTGCACAAGCTCATGGCCTACAAGGACGAGTACGAGGTGGCCCGGCTGCACCTCGACCCGGCCGAGCAGGCCCGCCGCGACGCGGAGTTCGGGCCCGGCGCCGACGTCTCGGTGCTGCTGCACCCACCGGTGCTGCGCGCGCTCGGCATGACCCGCAAGATCCGCCTGCGCCGCAGCGCCGGCCCGGCGTTCCGCGCGCTGCGCGCCGCGCGGCGCCTGCGCGGCACCGCGCTCGACCTGTTCGGGCGCGCCGAGGTCCGCCGCGTCGAGCGCGCGCTCGTGCCCGAGTACCAGGCACTCGTCCGGTCCGCGCTCGAGCACCTGGACCCGCGGAACGCCGACGCCGTCGCGGAGATCGCCGCGCTGCCCGACGTGGTCCGCGGCTACGAGGGGATCAAGCTGCGCAACGTCGCCGTCTTCCGCGAGAAAGCCGCCGCGGCGCTCGCCGATCTGGCAACCTGATCGGGGGACGTAGCGATCACCACGAGGGGGGCCGGTGGAGGACGCGCCGGCCCACTCCGGCCCGGCCGGGGTGCTGTGGTGGCTCGTGGTGCGCCAGCGGGGGCGGGTGACCGCGGGAGCGGTGTTCGGCACGCTGTCGATGACCAGCCTCGTGCTGGCGCCCTTCCTGCTCGGCCGGGCCGTCGACGAGGGGCTCGCGGCCGCCGACCGAGCGGCGCTCCTCGGCTGGTCGGGGGCGCTGCTCGCCGCGGGCGTCGCCGCGGCCGTGCTGAACATCCTGCGGCACCGCACGATGTCGCGGGTGCGGATGGACGGGGCGTTCCGCCTCGCCCACGCGCTGCTCCTGCACGCCACCCGGCTGGGCGCCGGCCTGCACCGCCGCACCTCGGCGGCTGAGGTCGCGAGCATCGGCCTCGCCGACATCGCCACCGTGAGCACCGCGCTCACGGTGGCCGGACCCAGCGTGGGAGCGGTGATCGCCTACCTGCTGGTGGCCGTGCTGATGGGGCTCGTGTCGCCGCCGCTCGCCGTGGTCGTGCTGATCGGCGGGCCGGTCGCGGCCGCGTGCCTCGCACCGCTCCTGGCCCGGTTGCGCACCGTCGAGGGCACCTACCGGGTGCGGCAGGCCGGGCTCACCGCGCGGTTGCTGGACGTCGCGGGCGGGCTGCGCGTGCTGGCCGGGCTCGGGGGCGAGGACGTGGTCGCGCGGCGCTTCCGGGCCACGTCCCGCGAGCTGCGCGCCGAGGGGTACCGGGTCGGGGCGATCACCAGCTGGATCGAGGCGGTCGGGGCCGGGCTGCCGATCCTGTTCGTCGGTGCCGTCACCTGGGTCGCCGCACGCACGGCCGCCGCGGGCGCCATGACGGTGGGCGACCTGCTCGCCGTGTACGGCTACGCGGCGCTGCTCGTCACTCCCGTCGCCACGCTCATCGAGGGTGGCCACCAGCTCAGCAGGGGCTGGGTGGCCGCCGACCGGGTGGCCCGGTTCCTCGCCCTCACCCCGCCCCCGGACGGCGGGGCGCCCGGCCCGCCCGCGCCCGCCCCCCTGCGCGATCCCGCCTCCGGCGTGGAGCTCGCGCCGGGCACGTTCACCGCCGTGGTGAGCACCCGCCCGGCCGACGCCGCGGCGCTGGTGGACCGCCTCGGCGGCTACGCCGAGGGCGACACGACCTGGGGCGGGATCCGGATCGACGCTGTCGCGGCCACCGAGGTCCGGCGGCGGATCCTGGTGGCCGACCCGGACGCCGCGCTGTTCGCCGGGCCGCTGCGCGAGGTCCTCGCCGGGCGGGGAGCGGTGGACGGCGCACACACCGACTCCGACGCCGCGGCGCTGCGTGCCTTGTCGGCCGCCGCGGTCACCGAGGAGGTCGTGCACGGGCGGCCCGAGGGCCTCGCGGGGCGCGTCGACGCCGACGGGCGCAACCTGTCCGGGGGCCAGCGCCAGCGGGTGCGCCTGGCCCGCGCGCTGGTCGCCGACCCCGAGGTGCTGCTCGCCGTCGAACCCACCTCGGCGCTCGACTCGCCCACCGAGGCCGCGGTGGCGGCCGGGCTGCGCGCCGCCCGGATGGGCCGCACCACGCTCGTCACCACGGCGTCGCCGCTGCTGCTGGCCCACGCCGACGTGGTGCACCTGCTGCGCGACGGGCGCGTGGCCGCCACCGGCACGCACGAGGAGCTGCTCGCCGACCCAGCGTACCGGGAGGTGGTCGATCGTGGATGAGCTGCCCGTCGCCGACCCGGCCACGGCCCGCCGGGCGGGGCTGGGCCTCGTGCGGGCCGACGCGGGGGCAGTCGCCGCGACGCTGGTGCTCACCGCGCTCGCCGCCGCCGCGGGGCTCGCCGGCCCCTGGCTGGTGGGCCGCATCCTCGACGAGGTGCGGGCCGGGAGCGGCCCCGACGCCGTCGACCGGCTGGCGCTGGGCATCGTGGCCTGCGGGCTGGTCCAGCTCGTGCTGGCCCGCCACGCCCGCCGGATCGCCCACCGGTTCGGCGAGCGGACCCTCGCCCGGGTGCGCGAACGCTTCGTCGAGCGGGTGCTGCGCCTCCCGACGGGCGTGGTGGAACGGGCGGGCACCGGCGAGGTCGCCGCCCGCGGCACCGGCGACGTGGCCGCGCTCGCCGTCACACTGCGCGACACGGGGCCAGAGCTGCTCATCGCGGCGGTGCAGGCGGTGTTCCTGCTGGCAGCGGTGGCGGTGGTGGCTCCCCCGCTGGGCGCGTGCAGCCTCGTGGGGCTCGCCGGGACGGGGTGCGCCGCGCGCTGGTACCTGCGCCGCGCCCACGGCGCGTACCTCGCCGAGGGTGCGGCCTCCGCGCAGCTCGCCGAGGTCCTCACCGCCACCGTGGCCGGCGCCCGCACGGTGGAGGCACTGCGGCTGCAGGAACGCCGGGTGGCCGCGTGCCACCGGGCGATCGCCACCGCACGGCGCGCCCGGGAACGCACGCTCGCGCTGCGCAGCGTGCTGTTCCCGGCGGTGGACGTCTCGCACGTGCTCCCGGTGGCCGCGGTGCTGCTGGTGGGTGGTGTGCTGCTCGCCCGCGGCGCCGTGACCCTGGGCGCCGTGGCCACCGCCGCCCTCTACCTGCTGCAGCTCGCCACCCCGCTCAACACCATCCTCTGGCAGGTCGACCAGCTGCAGCGCAGCACCGCCGCGTTCGCCCGCGTGGAGGGCGTGGCGGGGGCGGTGCCCACACCTCGACCCGCGCCCCGGCCCCGGGGCGTGCGCGTGTCGGTGCGCGACGTGCGGTTCGCCTACCCGGGGCACGCCTGCGACGCGCTGCGCGGCGTCGACCTGGACCTGCGCCCCGGCGAGCGGATCGCGCTGGTGGGGCCGTCGGGGGCGGGCAAGTCCACCCTCGGCCGGCTGCTGGCGGGGCTGGAGGCGCCGCGCACCGGGTCGGTCACGGTGGGCGGGGTGCCCGTGGCCGATCTCGACCGCGCCGAGCGCCGCCGCCACGTCGTGCTGGTGACCCAGGAGCACCACGTGTTCCTGGGCACCGTCCGCGACAACCTGCTCCTCGCCGCCCCGCACGCCGACGACGACGCGCTGCGCGCCGCGCTCGCCACCGTCGGCGGCCTGCTCGACGAGCTGCCCGACGGGCTCGACACGCGGCTGGGCTCCGGTGCGCCCACGGGGGACGGCCGGCTCGCCCAGCAGCTCGCGCTCGCCCGCGTGGTGCTCGCCGACCCGCACACCGTGGTGCTGGACGAGGCCACCGCGCTCCTGGACCCGGCCACGGCCCGCCGCACCGAACGGGCGCTCGCCGCCGCGCTCGCCGGGCGCACCGTGGTGGCGATCGCCCACCGCCTCCACACCGCGCACGACGCCGACCGGGTGGCGGTGCTGCGCGACGGGCGCATCACCGAGCTCGGCACGCACGAGGCGTTGCTCGCGGCAGACGGCGCCTACGCCGCGCTGTGGCGGTCGTGGCAGGCGGGTGGAACCCGACATCTCGGGTGACATCCCCGCGCGCCTCCGTGCGATATGCACGGCTCACGCCCCGGCGTGCAGGATGATCTCCACGATGCTGACCGGTCGGGGGCCGCGGTGGCAGCCGCCGTGGCGTGTCACCGAGCACTCCTCCGGGCATGATCGTTCCAGGATCCGAGGAGCACCCATGACCGCCGACCCCGCCACCGCAGCCCGCGCCACCGCCCGCACGCCGTTCCGGCTCGCGGTCACCCTGGTGCTGGCGGCGGGCCTCGCTCTCGCGGGCGGCTGCGGCGGCGCGTTCGGCCCGTCCCCCGACACCCTCCCGCCCGGTGCGCCGGCCCCCTCCGCCACGCCCCCGCCGGTGCTGCCGCCGACGCCGCCCACCTCCCCCGCGCCCGAGCCGGAGGAGGAGGAGGAGGTGCTGGACCTCGACTCGTACGGCCCGGCCGTGCAGGAGGTCCAGCAACGCCTCACCGACCTGGGCTACTGGCTCGGCGAGATCGACGGGCACTACGGGCAGCTCACCCGCCAGGCCGTGATGGCGTTCCAGAAGGCCGAGGGCCTCGACCGCGACGGCATCGCCGGGCCCGTCACCCGCGAACGGCTCCCCGACGCCACGCGCCCGGCCCCGCGCACCACCGAGGACGACCACCTCGAGGTCGACCTCGAACGCCAGCTCCTGCTGGTGGTGCGCGACGGGCGGGTGCTCTGGACGTTCAACACCTCCACCGGCAGCGGCGAGGCCTACGACCGCCCCTCCGGCGGCAGCGGGGTGGCCCGCACCCCCCGCGGCAGCTACGAGATCGAGCGGCAGATCAACGGGGTGCGCCGCGCCGAGCTGGGGGTGCTCTACCGGCCCAAGTACTTCCACGGCGGCATCGCCGTGCACGGCTCCGGCTCCATCCCCGCCGAGCCCGCCTCGCACGGGTGCGTGCGGCTGACCAACTCCGCCATGGACCTGCTGTGGTCCAGCGACGTGGCCCCGGTGGGCACCGAGGTGACCGTCTACTGAGCCACGCGAGGGCTGAAGAGCGCCATTCGAGCACGCCGGTCCGACGATCCCGGCGGAACCGGACGGCGACGCCCGACCGGACGCACGGCGTAAAATGGACCCGTCGAGTCCAGCGCCACGCACGTGGGGAGGATCGGCCGCCATGTCCTCGCCGATGGTTCCCGGTCCGGGCGAGTCGCCCGGCCTCTCGCCCTGGGAGCGGGAGATCCTCGCGGGCATCGAGCGGGACCTCGAGGCGGAGTCGCCGCGGCTCGCCCGTGAGATGGCCCAGCTCACCGCCGCGGCGCCGGTGCCGCCGGGCGTCGTGGAGACGGGATTCCTGGTCGTCTCCTTCGTGCTGGTGCTCGCCGTGGCCGGCCTGGTACCCGCCGTGGTGTGGGCGTTCCTGGCCGTGATCAGTTGCGTGGTCGTGGTGCCCTGGGTGCTGCTGCGGGTTCTCGAGAAGCTCGATCCGCCCTCCTCCGACGACCGCTGAGCTCCCGCGACCCACCGGGCGTCGAATCCGTTCGACGGGGCCCAGGGCGGACAGAACAGGCACTCAGGCAGGATGTGCCGCGGACAGCGCCTGTTGGAGCGCCGTCCACATGATGTTCACGACGGTGGTGTAGAGCCCGGACTCGGTGGAGGCGCGAAAGTGGCAGTTGCGGTCGCGCGACTGAAGGGCCTGGTGCAGGGCTGGCGGGCACCGCAGCACCGCGACGGTCTCGCTCTCGTGCTCAGCTCCGGGGTCACCGCCGCGGTCGGGTTGCTCTACTGGATGCTCGCGGCGCAGATGTTCCCCGCCGACGTCGTCGGCGTGAACGCGGTGGCGCTGTCGTCGCTGATGCTGGTCGGCGGCATCGCCCACCTGAACATGTCGCACGCGCTGCTGCGGTTCGTCCCCGTCGCCGGCACCGCGGCCAGGCGGCTCGTGGTGCTCGGCTTCCTGGTGGCGATCACCGTGTCCGCCCTCGCGGGTGCGGGGTTCGCGCTCGGCGCGATCTGGTGGGCCCCGGAGCTCGTCGACGTGGCGGGTTACGGCCCCCTGGTGGCCTTCTTCGCCGTGAGCTGCCCGGTCTGGACGCTGTTCAGCCTGCAGCCCTACGTCCTCACCGCCGTGGGCCGCGCCACCTCCGTGCCGCTCCAGAACGTCGTCTTCTCCGTGCTCAAGGTCGGCCTGCTGGTCGTGGTCGCGCTCGCGGCGATGCCCGGCGGCATCGCCCTGTCCTGGGTGGTCGCCACGGCCATCGTCGTGCTGCCGATCAACCTCTGGCTGCTGCTGAGCCTGCTGCCCGCGCACGGCAGGCGCACGGCCGACCGCGCCGTGCCCGTCACCGTCGGGGCCATCGGCCGGTTCATCGGCGCCGACTACGTCGGTGCCCTGTTCTGGCAGGCCGCCATGATGGGGCTGCCCGTGCTGGTGCTCGGGCGCCTGGGTGCCGAGGCGGCGGCCGCCTACAACATGGTGTGGCAGTTCGGGCTGGCGCTGTACATGGTGCCCTCGGGCATGGGCCAGTCGATGATCGCCCACAGCGCGGCCGACCCGGCGCAGGTCGAGAAGGCCCGGCGGGAGACGGTGCGCCGCGGGCTCACGCTCGTCACCCCGGTGGCGCTCGTGCTGGCCCTCGGGGCGCCGCTGGTGCTGGCCCTGTTCGGGCCGCACTACGCCGACACGGGCACGGGGGCGCTCGCGCTCGTCGCCCTGTCCGCGATCCCGAACGTGGTCACAGCGGCCGCCACCAGCACGGCCCGCGTCCGCCAGCACCGGCTCGTGCAGTTCGGGGTGCCCACCTCGCTGTCGGTGCTCACGATCGGGCTCGCCTGGGTGCTCATGCCGCACCTGGGGGTGCTGGCGGTCGGGCTGGCCTGGCTGGCGGCGCAGTGCCTCGTGGCTGCCGTCGTGCTGGTCGCGAACGCGCCGTGGGTCCCCGGGCCGCCCGGACGGTGGCTCGACGCCCTGCACAGCTCGGCCCTCATGCGCCGCATCGGCCCCGACGGCCTGCGCCGGCTCGGCGCCCCGCCGGACTGGTCGGTCGGCGACGCGATGGGCGGCGGGTCCGAGACGGTGGTGGTCGCCGTGGGACCCGCGGGCGAGCGCCGTGCGCTGCTCAAGGCGGCCGAGACCGCCAACGGGCAGCAGGAGCTGCGGCAGCAGACGGCCGTGCTGGCCGCGTTGCACGCCGACCCGCGCCTGCAGCACTGGACGCCGCTTATCCCGCGTGTCCTCGGCACCGCAGAGGTGGGCAACGCCTACTGCGTGGCCGAGAGCCTGCTGCCCGGGGGGTGCGGACCCGACGCGCTGGCCGACGACGCGCGCCGCGGCGCCTTCCTGTCCTCCGCGGTGCGGGCGATCAGCGAGCTGCACCGCACCACCGCCACGCTGCGTCGGGTCGGCGACGAGGAGCTCGACGCCTGGGTGCACCAGCGCTTCGCCGCGCTCGCCCGCACGCTGCCGGCGGGCCTGCGCGATGAGACCGCCCGCATCGCCGCGGCGCTGGACGCCCGGCTGCGCGGTCAGATCGTCGCCGTCGGCTGGGCCCACGGCGACTACCTGCCGGTGAACCTGCTGGCCGCGCCCGACGGGCGGGTGAGCGCGATCGTCGACTGGTGCACCGCCCGCCCCGACGGCCTGTCGGTGCTCGACGTCGCGACGTTCGTGCCGATGGCCGAGGCGATGGCGTCGGGCGAGGAGTTCGGCCCGGTGGTGCTGCGCTGGCTCGCGCAGGTGCCGCGGGCCGAGGCCGAGGTGATCGTCGGGTGCCAGCACGCGCTCGGCGGCAACGTCCTGGCCCCCGAGGTGCTGGTGCTGCTCGGCTGGCTGGAGCACGTGAGCGCGTGCGTGTCGCGCTCGCAGCGGATGGCGGCCAACCCGGTGTGGAACCGCCGCAACGTGCGGGTGGTCGTGCAGGGGGCCGCCGAGCTGCTCGAGGCCGGGCGCCCGGCACCGGCGGCGGCTATGCGCGCAGGCCGTTGAGCATCGCGCGGATCGTCACCGCGCACCCGTCACGTGCCGCCTTGCGGTCCTCCTCGGCCGCCTCGCTGATCGTGCGGCCGACCCCACCGAGCAGGTGGAACACGAGCTGGCTGGTGACCGACGCGGGCAGCGGTGCGAGCATCCCCGCGTCGCGGGCCGCCGCCAGGAAGGCGTCGATCAACGCGAAGGCGTACTTCTTCTCGTAGTCCATCCACCGGTCCCAGCCGAGCGCGATGGGGCCCTCCAGCCAGCACAGCCGCCCGTACCGGTCCTCGCAGCACAGGTCGAGGAACGACTCGAGCGCGGCCATGCCGGCCTGCCACGGGTCGGGCTGCCCGGCGGCCGCCGCCGACACCCGCGCCATCATGTCCTGCTCGAGCCGGTCGAAGACCGCCTCGAACACCGCCTGCTTGCTCTCGAAGTGGTGGTACACCGCCCCGCGGGTGACCTGGGTGGCCACCGCGATGTCGTCGAGCGATGTCCGTGCGAAGCCGCGCTCGGCGAACATCGCCGCGGCCGTGTCGAGCAGCGCCGCGCGCGTGGCTTCGGAGTACAGCTCGCGGCGGCTCTTCGGCCTTGACATGCGGTGAGTCTACGACATACTCGGAGTACGTACTCTGTGTATGTCACCGTCGCAGCGTTGGAGACCGACGTCATGTCCCCGAAGTTCCTGCTGGTCCGCGAGGTCCTCGCGGAGGTCGCCCGCACGGGCCGCCCCGAGATCACCCGCCGGGACGACGTCGTGGCCGCGTTCGGCGGCGCCGAGGCGTTCCTGCTCGCCCTGCACCACCGGTGGCGCACGGCCTTCTTCGCCCGCCTCGACGCCCTGCTCGAGGACTCCCCCGCCGACCTCGACGCGCGCGTCGCCCAGCTGTGGGCCGACCCGTCGACCGGCGGCCGCGGCGTGCGCGCGCTCCTCGACGCCCACGCCGACGTGCCCGCACTGGCTGCGGCTCAGGCGGCGGAACGCGAGCTCGTGCGCCGCACCACCGGGGTGACCGTGCCCTCGGCGCCCCGCTCCCGCGCCGCGTGACCCGCGTTCACGACGGCGGCGCAGGACGTGCGGCCGCAATCGGGGTGCGGGGGCCGCGGCACCCCGGGATGATCACCGGGTGCCGACCCGCGAGCTCCTGCGCTGGCAGTTCGACCTCACCTGGTCGCTGACCGAGTACCACCTCGACCGCCTGGCCGTCGACGACGTCCTGTGGGAGCCGGCACCGCTGTGCTGGACCGTCCGGCGCGGTGCCGACGGCAGCTGGTCCCCGGACTGGGCCGACGTGGAGCCCGATCCCGTCCCGGTGCCGACGATCGCCTGGGTGACGTGGCACCTCGGCTGGTGGTGGGGCGTGTCGGCCGACCACCTGCGCGGCCGGGCCCCGCGCGACCGGGAGGCGGTGGCGTGGCCGGGGCCCGCCGGCGTGGCCGGCTGGCTGCGCGACCTGCGCGACGACTGGGCCGGCGCGCTCGGGGGCCTCACCGACGCCGACCTCGCCGCACCCGCCGCCTTCCCGTGGCCCGCGGACGCGGGCATGACCGTGGCGCAGGTGCTGGCCTGGGCCAACGCCGAGCTGATGAAGAACACCGCCGAGCTCGGGCAGCTGCGGCTGCTGCGCGCCGCCGGCGCTCGTCAGTAGGGCCCGTCAGTAGGGCCGGACGGGCTCACGCCACTGCTGGTGCGGCGGCTGCTGCGGCGGGCGGCCGTTCTCACGCGCGACGGAGGCGTAGTCCTCGGGGCTGCGGGTCTCGCGGACCGGGCCGGTGAACCACTTGCGGGCCGAGAGGAAGTACCAGCCGCCGAACAGGAGCAGTGCGCCGCCCACGGTGATCGGGGCGTAGTTCACCGACTCCCAGGCGAAGTCCTCCGCGCCGGGGATGCCGTTCGGCGAGATCGGCATCAGGAACAGCACGCAGACCGCGCCGATCCAGATCACCGCGATCGTGGACACCCACTTGTAGTGCCCGCCGAGGCTCCAGGCACCGGGCTCGAACTTGTCGCCCGCCTTGATGCGCAGGATGATCGGCAGCGCGAACGCGATGTAGAGGCCGATCACGGCGATCGAGGTGCCCACCGCGTAACCGACCACGCCGTTGGCGAGGGTCGGGATCATCAGCGCCCAGGACGCCACGGCGATCGCGATCACCGAGTTCACCGGCACCCGGTTGGCGCCCACCCGGCGCCACAGCCGCGAGCCGGGCACCGCGCGGTCGCGGGAGAACGCGAACAGCATCCGGGACGCCGACGTCAGCGACGCGGTGCCGCAGAACAGCTGCGCGATCACCACGATGATCAGCATGAACTCGGCCCAGGTCTCGTTGGTGGCCTCGGTCCAGATGTACACCACGGCCATGCCGCCCGCGTCCAGCGTGCCCTGCACGTCCGGCACGGCGAACGTCACCGCGACCAGCAGGATGAAGCCGAAGACCACGGACGCGGCCACCGCCCAGATCATCCCGAGCGCCGTGGCGCGCGAGGCACCGCGGGTCTCCTCGCTCATGTGCGCGGAGGCGTCGTACCCGGTGACGGTGTACTGCGCCATCAGCAGCCCGAGGCCGAACACGAACCAGGTGTTCGTGTCGGAGAACCCGGAGTTGTTGATCACCTCGCCGAACACGAACGCCACCGACTGGTGCTCCGTGGGCACGAGCAGCAGGATCACGACGATCAGCGCGACCCCGGCCATGTGCCACCACGCGGACAGGGTGTTCAGCCGCGAGAGCAGGTTGACGTTGAGCAGGTTCAGGCCCAGCTGCCCCGCCGCGATCGCGGTGAACACGAGGAAGATCGTAGTGGTGTCCGTGCCGAACAGGCTGGGGAACCAGAGGTTCAGCAGCGCCGTCATGAAGGTCGCCGACCCGTACTGGATGGCGGCGGTGACGGCGATCTGGCCGACGAGGTTGAACCAGCCGGTGAACCAGCCCCACGCCGGTCCGCCCAGCTTCGACGCCCAGAAGTACAGCGCGCCCGCGGTGGGCATGGCGGAGGCGATCTCCCCCATCGCCATGGCGACGACCACGCAGAACGCGCCGACCAGCAGCCAGCCCCACGTGATCGCGATCGGGCCGCCGTTGTTGAACGCGAGGTAGTACGAGGTCAGACACCCCGCGAGGACCGAGATGATCGTGAACGAGATCGCGAAGTTCGAGAACCCGCCCATCTGGCGGTAGAGCACCTGCGAGTAGCCCAGGCGCAGCAGCAGCGCCTCGTCGCTCCGCGCGGTCTCGCGCTCTCTCGTCAGGTAGCCGGTCGGGGTCGACATGGTAGAGCCTCGGTTCTGGGGAGTCTGGGGAGCTCGGGGGATTCGGGGGCGGCGCTACCCCTCGCGCCGGGTCATGCCGATGGCCTCGGCGCACTCGACGAGGGCGGTGAGGTGCGGGTGGCGCGGCGGGAGCGCCTGCTCCGCGTCCTGCACGGCGGCGCCGAGCAGGGCGGTGGCCGCCTCCAGGTCGCCCGCGGCGGCCTGGGCCCGCGCCAGCCCCATGCGGGACGTGAGCGTGTCGGGGTGGGCCGGGCCGAGCGTGCGCCTGCGCTGGGCGGTGACCTGGCCGGACAGCTCGACGGCGTCGTCGACGTCGCCGGCCAGCCGGTAGGCCACCGCGAGCGCGTCGCGGGCGGTGAGCGTGCGCGGGTCCTCGTCGCCGAGCACCCGCGCGCGGTCGGCCACGTTCTCGGCGATCAGGGTGATGCCCTCGCGCCGCCTGCCCGCGGACATCCGCGCGGCGCCGAGGTTGCCCGCCACGGTGAGCGTGGCGTGGTGGTCGCGGCCGAGCAGCGCGCGACACCCGCGCAGGGTGTCCTCGAAGATGTCCGCCGCCTCACGCGGGTTGCCCGCGCTGAACAGCGCCGCCGCGCGCGCGTTGCGCACGGCCAGCTCCTGCACGCTCCCCCGCTCGGGAGCGCCGGCCCGCGACGGGGGCCGGCCCCCGTCCACCGAAGCGACGGGACCGTCCTCTGCCTCCCTGGACCACCAGGGCATCCAGACCCCCAACGAGGAACGGGGCCGCCACGTTGCGTGACGACCGCTCGGCCGAACGTGTCAAGTCAACCTGATCGACCGAGGGGCGCGCAAGCATCGTGCGCCCAGATGTGACCACCGTCCGCTGAGCCGACCCGGTGAGCATCGCCCGATCGAGGGATGCACAATACGCGCGATGAACGAGCCCGATCACGAGCGCCTCCGGCGCGACCTCGAGACCGCGGCGTCCGAGGCGCGCACCCAGTCCGGTGGGCCCCGGTTCACCGGCAGGCAGGCGCTGATCGGAGCGCTCGCCGCCGTCCCGGTGGCCGCAGCCGTGATCGCGGCGATCGCCGCGTCGCAGTCGTCGTCCCAGCCGTCCGGGCCGAACGCGCAGCCCGCCGCGCCCACCACCCCGGTCGGCGAGCCGCCCGCCGAGGCCGCCGTGCCTGCACCGCCGCCCCGGCCCAGCACGCCGCGGGCACCCGCCACGTCCACCGGCCCGGACGTGCCCCCGCGAGCGGCCGAGCCGGAACCGCCCCGCACCGATCCGCCCCGCACCGATCCGCCCAGCGCCGATCCGTCCCGCCCCGAGCCGGCGCGGCCCGCACCGCCCGAAGCCGGCCGTCCGGCCACCCACACCGTGCAGCCGGGCGAGACGCTCGCCCGCATCGCGCTGCGCTACCAGGTGCCGCTGGAACGCATCGCCGAGCAGAACGGCATCGCCGACCCGGACGTGATCCGCGCGGGCGCCACCCTCGAGATCCGGCCCGCGCCGCAGAACGAGGTGGTGATCCCGGAGGGCGCCACCCTCACCGGGCTCGCCTCCCGCCACGGCGTCACGGTCTCCCACCTGCTGCGCCTCAACCCGCACATCATGGACGCGGACCGGATCGTCGCGGGCGGGCGGCTGCGCATCTCCTGACCGGCCCGGGAACCACCGGCCGGGAAACCGGGCGCGCCCGGCGCCGCCGCCCGGTTAGCGTGCGGTGACCGGCGCAGGGCCGGTCGGGGGCACGGGCCGGGGGGCATGGAGCGCAGCGACCGCACGCTGACCTGGCGCCGCCTCGCGGGGAGCACCACCACCGCGGTCGCCGCGCTCGCCTGCGTCGCCGCGGTGGCCGAGACGGCAGGCGCCGTGGTGGCCGGGCGCCTGGCCGAGCACCCCACCACCGGGCTCGTCGTCCTGCTCGGATCGCTGCTGGTGGCCGCCACCGCGCTCGACACCGCGGGCCGCACCGCCTTCTCCGGCGTGATCGGGCGCGCCGAGGGCAGGCTGCGCGCCGACCTTCTCGACGCCGCGCTGCGCCAGCCGCTGCCCGCGCTGCAGGAGCAGGCGGTGGGCGAGGTGCTCGACCGCGTCGACGACGACGCCCGCCAGCTCGGCGTGCTGGTGCGGCGCTCCGGGTGGCACCTGAGCCACGCCGCGCTGCGTTCCGTGCTCGCCTGGGTGGTCGCCGGGCTCACCTGGTGGCCGGCCTGGTTCGCCTTCCCCCTCGTCGCGCTGCTGGCGGCCGCGCTGGTGCGCCCGCTCACGGCGGTCGTCGCCGAGCGCAAGCTCGCCGAGGAGGCCGCGTGGTCGGACCACTCGGCCCAGCTGGAGGAGGCCGTCGCCGGGCGCGACGACGTGCGTTCCTCGCTCGGCCAGCCGCACGTCGTGCGCCAGTACGCGATCCGCTCCCGCGAGGTGCTGCGCCGGGTCGCGGCCACCTGCGCCGCCTCCACCCGAGTGGGGCTGCGCAGCGGTCTGGTGCTGCACGGGATGCTCGCCGCGCTCGCCGTGGCGGGCGTCGCGGCCGTGAGCGGGGGCGTCCTCGGGGTGGCCGAGCTGGTGACGCTGTGGCTGCTGGTCACCGCGTTCGCGGGCCAGCTGAACAACATCGCGATGCAGATGCCCGAGGTGCAGGCCGGGCTCGGCGCGCTGCACCGCGTGCGCGCCCTGCTGGCCGCTCCGCAGGAACCCGTGGACGGCCGCCCGGTGCCGGCGGGCCCGGCCGCCGTGGAGGTCCGCGGCCTGACGTTCGGCTACCCGGGCGGGTTCGCGCTGCGGTCGATCGACCTCACCGTTGCCGCGGGCACCACCTGCGCGCTCGTCGGGCGCACCGGCGCCGGGAAGTCCACCCTCGCCGCGCTCCTCTCGCGCGCGGTCGACCCGCCGCCCGGCACGGTGTTCGTGGCCGGGCAGGACGTCACCACCACCGACCTGCAGGACCTGCGGCGCGCGGTCGGTGTGGTCACCCAGCGCACCGAGATCCTCGCGGCGACCCTCGAGGAGAACATCACCCTCTTCCACGACGTGCCGCGCTCCGCGGTGGAGTCCGCCGTGGAGGCGCTCGGCCTCACCGAGTGGGTCGCGGCCCTGCCCGACGGCCTGGGCACGCGGCTCGGCACGGGCGGCACCACGCTGTCCGCGGGCGAGGAGCAGCTGGTGGCGTTCGCCCGGCTGCTCGTGCGCGACGTCGCGGTCGTGGTGCTCGACGAGGCCACCGCGCGCATGGACCCGCAGACCGAGCGCCGTGTCACCCGGGCCGCCGACCGGCTCCTGCACGGGCGCACCGGCATCGTGGTGGCGCACCGGCTGTCCACCACCCGGCGCTGCCACGCGGTGGCGGTGCTCGACGGCGGGCGCCTCGTGCAGCACGGCGAGCGCGCGCGGCTCGCCGTCGCGCCGGGACCCTTCCGCGACCTGCTCGCCGCCGCGGGCGAGGACGAGCCGCCGCCCGCACCCCCGGCCCGCTTCGCCCCGGCCGTGCGCCGGGCGCCGAAGCCCGCTCCCCCGCCGGTGCGTGCGCGGCTCGCCGCCACGGTGGTGCGCGCGGTGCTCGCCCATCCGCGCTGGGGTGTGCTGGGAGCGGTCGCGTTCCTCGCCGCCTCGCTGGTGGGGGCGTACGGCGCCGTCACGGGCCTGCTGTGGGGCCGGCTCGCCACCACGCTCGAGCAGGGTGGCGGCGCTCCCTGGGGCGTGGCAGCGGCACTGGCGGCCACCCTGCTGCTCGCGCCGGCCGCCCTCGCGCTCGCGTTCCGCACCTACCCGCAGTGGTGGTCGGCCGTCACCCTGCGGATGCGGCTGGCGGTGCTGTGCGGCCAGACCATGCAACGGCGACTCGCCCGCACCCCGGCGGGCGAGGTGGTGGCGCGGGCGCTCGACTCCGACCGCCTCGTGCTCTACGTCGACCGCTGGGTCGACGTCGTCAACGGCGCCGTCGTCGTGCTGGTCACGGCCGTGGCCGGGCGCAGCGTGCTCGCCGGTGCGGTGCTCGGCGCCGTGCTGCTCGTGTCCGCGGCGGTCTCGGCGCTCGGCGCCCCGCTCGCCGGCTCCTCGGCGCGCGTGGCGGGCGACGCGCGCGCCTGGTTCGGTGCCGCGCTCGTCTCGGTGCTCGACGCCGCGCGCACCGTCAAGCTCGCCGCCGCCACCCCCGCGGTGCGGGCCCACCTGCGCCGCGTGGACGAGCGGCGCGTCACGGCGGCGGTGCGCGAGCAGCGGGTGCGCATGCTGCTGGAGGGCGCGCCCGCCCTGCTGGTGCAGCTCGGCGTGGTCACGGCCTGGGCGGTGCACGTCGCGGGCGGCTGGGACCTCGCCACCGCGCTGCTCGTGACCACCACCGTGGCCGGATCCGGCTGGTTCGGCCTGGTGTTCGGCGCGGCCGTCACCGAGGCCCCGGTGGCCCGCCGCTGGCTGCAGGCGGCGTCCGACCTCGCGGGCGGCGCCGACCTCGTCCGCCTGCCGGTAGGCGTCGACCTGCGCGCGGGCACCGCGCCCGCACCCGTCGCGCCCTGCCGGGTGCCGCTCAAGCGGCTCACCCTCGAGCGCGTCACCGCCGTGCACGACGACGGCACCGTCGGCGTGCAGGACGTCGACCTCACGATCGACGCGGGCTCGCTCGTGCTGCTCACCGGGCGGGTCGGGTCGGGCAAGTCCAGCCTGCTCGCCGGTCTCGCCGGCCTGGTCGACCACGAGGGCAGCATCCGGTGGAACGACGTCGAGGTCGACGACCCGGAGCTCTTCCTGCGCCCCGGCCAGGTGGCCTACGTCGACCAGGTCCCGCGCGTGCTGTCGGGCTCGTTCTCCGACAACATCGCGCTCGACCACGACCGGCCGCTGCAGGACGCGCTCGACGACGCCCGGTTGCAGGCCGACGTCGCGGAGGCGGGCGGGCACGGCGCCCTGATCGGCCACCGCGGCGTGCGGCTGTCCGGCGGCCAGGTGCAGCGGCTCGCGCTCGCGCGGGCCCTCGCCACCGACGCCGAGCTGCTGGTCGCCGACGACGTCTCCTCGGCGCTCGACGCCCGCACCGAGGTGGAGCTGTGGGACGCGCTGCGCCGCCGCGGTGTCACGGTGGTGGGCTGCAGCTCCAAGCGCTCCGCGCTCGCCCGCGCCGACTGCGTGGTGGTGCTCGAGGACGGGCGGGTGGCGGCCACCGGGCCGTGGTCGCAGCTCGCCGACCGCTGGGGCCACCTGGCCGGCTGAGGCGGCCGGCCCAGGCTCACGGCCAGCCCAGGCCCTCCTCGATCCGGGAGGCGAGCACGTCGGCCATCGACGTGCTGTAGGTGGCGGTGAGGTGGTTGTCGTCCATGTACACGAGCACGTTTCCGATCACCGGGGGGCAGCGCTCGGTGTCGCACACCGCATCGGCGATGTCGACGAAAGAGACGTTCGGCGGAACGTCGGGCAGGTCGACCCAGGGCGGGGTCGGCGCGTAGACCGCCGCGCGCTCCACACCGCAGCCGTCGAGGTCCTCGGGGCGGGTCTGCACGCAGTCGGGCACCGACCAGTCGAACCGGGGGTTGTCGCGCAGCGCGAGCACCGGGATGCCCTGCTCGTCGAGCTTGCGCCACTGCTCCACGAACCCGGCGGGCGTCTGCTCGGTGTGCCCGACCCGCGCGTCCCGCGTGGCGAGCGTGACGACCGCGTCCGGCTGCAGCGCGGTGATCTCGTCGGCGGCAGCCGCGTTCCAGGCCAGGCAGTCCTCCTCGTCCGGGTTGACCTCGGAGACCGTGGAGAACGGGCAGGCCCCGCGGGCCATCACGATGATCTGCCAGTTGTGCTGCTGCGCGATCGGCAGCAGCGCGCCGGTGAGCTGCTGGGCGTGCGAGTCGCCGACCACCACGATGCGCCGGTCGGGCAGCACCGGCTCCTGGGTGTCCTCGGCCACGGGCAGCGGCTGCGCGCAGACGTCCATGGGGAACCCCGCCATGGGCGAGCAGTCCCACCGCTCGATGCGCACCCAGTCCTCGGTGACGGCCATGGCCGAGGGCAGCAGCGGCGCGGGCGCCGGCTCCTCGTCCATCAGCAGCGCGCGGGCGCCCGGGTGCTCGTCGTCGCCGACCGCGGCCTCCGGGTCGTGCCGCATCGCGGCGGAGAACTGCCAGGCCAGCGCGACGACGACCACGGCGGCGGTGCACCCGACCGTGATCCGGGCCTGCTGGCGCGCCCCGCCCCGGCGCCGGGCCAGCGGCTTCTCCACGAACTCGTGGGTGAGCGCGGCCAGACCCGCGGCCGCCGTGATGATCAGTGCGCCGGCGCCGAACCCGACCGTCTGCTCCTCGGTGGCCTGCTGGTAGAGCACGAGCAGCGGCCAGTGCCACAGGTACAGCCCGTAGCTGATGTCGCCCAGGTAGCGCGCCGGGGCGGAGGTGAGCAGCCGGTCGGCGCCCAGCGGCGCGCCGGTGCGGCCGGCCAGCAGCACGAGCGCCGCGCACCCCGTGGGCCACAGGGCCGCGATGCCGGGGAACGCCTGCGCCACCGGGATCACCGCGCCGCAGGCCACGAGCCCCACCACGCCCGTCCACCCCGCGGCCACGCGGCGGCGGGCGCTGAGCACGATCCGGTCGCCGTGCAGCGCGAGCAGCCCGCCCAGCGCGAACTCCCACAGCCGCGTGAGGGTGTGGAAGTACGCGAGCGGCTGGTTGGCGATCGTCAGCTCCACCGAGTACACGAGCGACGTCACGAACACGCCGAGCAGCGCCATCGTGGCGGCGCGGTGCAGCGCCGCGGCCCGGGTCTCGCGCACCACGCTGCGGCAGGCCAGCGCCACCACGGCGAACAGCAACGGCCACAGCAGGAAGACCTGCACCTGCACCGACAGCGACCAGAAGTGCTGGGCCACGCTCTCCACGTTGTTGCGCGCGGCGTAGTCCACCGAGTCGGCGGCGAGCTGCCAGTTCTCCAGGAACAGGGCGGCCGCCACGATCTCGCGCACCGTCTGGCCCCAGCGCCCCTCGGGGAGCACGAGGGCGGCGGCCACCGTGGTGGCCACCAGCACCACCGCCGCGGCCGGCACGAGGCGCGAGAGGCTGCGCACCCAGCGGCGCCGCGCGTCGAGGTCGCCGCGCTCGGCGGCGCGCAGCAGCTGCCCGGTGAGCAGGAACCCGGAGACCAGGAAGAAGACGTCGACGCCGCCGGAGACCCGCCCGACCCAGATGTGGTAGACGGCCACGAGCAGCACCGCGAGCGCGCGCAGCCCCTGCAGCTCCGGGCGGTAGCCGGTGGCAACGGCGGCACCCACCAGCGGGCGACCGCCCTGCTGCTCACGCGGCGTCATGCAGTCCTCCCCGTCCGCAACCAACCGGCCAATCCTAGGAAGCCGCCGCGCGCGGGGGCCGACCGGCCGGTCGATCGTCGCCGGATCCTGACCTGATCTCGATCTCCGCGTCGCCCGCCCGGCTCTAGGCTGAGCACCGGGTACGAGCGCTCGGGGGGACGAGTGAGCCTGGACGTCGACACGGCCGTGCGCCCGCAGGCACCGGCCGCGGGCCGCGGGCTGCGCAGGCGGCTGCGCCTGCTCGCAGGCGGATCCACCACGCCCGACCGGCTGCGCCGCGTGGGCGCCGTGCTGGTGCTGGGCTGCCTGGCCGCCGGGGTGGTCAGCCTGCTGGACGGGGCGGCGCGCACCGCCGCCGTGCAGGAGGGCAGCACCCGCATCGCCGCCGTGCACGCCGACGCCGCCGAGGTGTACCGGTCGCTCGCCGACGCCGACGCGATGGCCACGAGCGGCTTCGTGTCCGGCGGGCGCGAGCCCGCCGAGATCCGCGCCCGCTACGACCGCGACATCGCCGACGCCACGGCCCGGCTCGTGCGCGCGGCGGGTCTGCTGCCCTCCGACGACCCGGCCACGCCCGCACTCGGCACGATCTCGGCGCAGCTGCCCGTCTACACCGGGCTCGTGGAGTCCGCGCGCACCTACAACGGGCTCGGCTACCCGCTCGGGCAGTCCTACCTCGACAGCGCCTCCCGGCTGATGGCCCGCGAGATCCTGCCCGCCGTCGACCGGGTGCGCGCGCTGCAGGCCACCGCCCTCACCGACACCTACGGCCGCGCGGGGAGCGTGCCGATCGCCGTCCTGCTGATCGGCGTCGCGGTGCTCGCCGCCCTGCTCGACGCCGCGGTGCGCGAGCGCAGGCGCACCCAGCGGGTGCTGTCGGTGGGGCTCGTGGTCGCCGTCGGGGCCGTCGCGGCGGCGTTGCTGTGGTGGGTGCTCGCCACGTCGGTGGCCGGCGGCCGGCTCACCGAGGCGGGCCGCCACAGCGCGGTGGCCGACACCCTCGACGACGCCCGGGCCGCCGTGCTGCAGGCGCGCAGCAACGAGAGCCTGGTGCTCGTGGCGCGCGGCGGTGGCGCGGCCGACTCGGGCTTCACGGCCGCGATCGACTCGGTGCTCGGCGCGCCGGGCGACCCCGGCCTCCTGGCCGCCGCCACCGAAGCCGCCGACCCCGGCTCGCGCGGGCGCAGCGCCGCCGTCCGCGCCGCCGCCGAGGAGTGGCACTCCGCCCACCGGGCCCTGCGCGAACTCGACGACGGCGGCCGCTACCGCGATGCCGTGGCGTCGTCCACCGGGGCCGGCCCGGGCGGGTCCGGTGTCGCGTTCGACCGGCTCGGCGCGGCGCTGGGCGAGGCCATCGACGCCGAGCGGGCCGCGTTCCGGGCCGAGGCCGACGCCGCGGGCGCCGCGTTCACCGGGCTCGCGGCCGGGCCCGCGGTGCTCGCGCTGGTGGCCGCCGCCGGGGCCGCGGCCGGCATCGCCCAGCGCGTGGAGGAGTACCGATGAGCGCGGTCAACCCCCGCAGGCCCGCGGTCTACGTCGTGGTGGGGGCCGTGCTCGCCCTCGGCAGCCTCGCGCTCACCGGGCCCGGAGCCACCGGGGCCCCACCGCCGCCCCCCGCGGCGGCGAGCGAGCCCGCCACGCCGGCACCGCAGTGCACCGAGGTGCGCGAGAGCCTGCGGCCGCAGGGGCAGCTCCCCGCACCGGGCGCGATGCCTGCCGGTTCCACGATGGCCGCGATCGCCGAGCGGGGCCGGCTCATCGCGGGCGTGGACCAGGGCAAGTTCCTCTCCGGGTACCGCGACCCGCTCACCGGCGGCCTCGACGGATCCGACATCGACATCGTCCGCCGCATCGCCGACGCGATCCTCGGCGACCCGGACCGCGTCCAGTACGTCGTGCTGAACATCGCCGACCGCGCCGCCGCACTGGAGCGCGACCAGGTGGACGTGGTGGTCAACAGCTTCACCGTCACCTGCGCACGCCAGCGCACCGTGGAGTTCTCGGCCCCGTTCATGCCCGCCGAGCAGCGCCTGCTCGTACCGCTCGGCAGCGGGATCGAGGAGGTCGCGGACCTCGGCGACCGCACCGTCTGCACCTCGGTCGGCTCCACCACCGAGATCGTGCTGCGCGACCTCGGGCTGCAGGTCAGCACGCTGCCCGGCATCCCCGACTGCGTGCTGGAGATGCAGCGCGGCCGCGTCGCCGCGGTGTCGAGCGACGACGTGATCCTCGCCGGGCTCGCCGCGCAGGACCCCAACACGCGGGTCGTGGGCCGCACGCTCGCCTCCACCCGCTACGCGGTGGGCATGCGGCCCGACGAGCCCGACCTCGTCCGGTTCGTCAACGGCGTGCTGGAGGAGGCACGCGCCGACGGCAGCCTCGCCGCGAGCAACCGCCGCTGGTACACCGGCAGGCTCGACCCGGTGCCCGCGCCGCTGCCCCCGGTCTACCGGGACTGACCCCCGGCCGTCGCCGGCGCGATCAGGACGCCTGCCGCACGAGTGTGAGGGTGGTCCACGCCCCCACCTTCACCACGTCGCCGTCGGCGAGCGGCACCGGCGTGTTCGGCGGGATCGGGTCGGGCCCGGCGCCCACCACCGTGCCGTTGGTGGAGTCGAGGTCCACCACGTCCCAGCCGCCGTCGTCGCGCCGTACGAACAGGGCGTGCAGCGCGGACACGCCGGGATCCACGGGCGGGGCGGACAGGTCGATCTCCGGCTCGATGCCGCGGGAGCGGCTGCGGCGCCCGAGGGCCAGCTGCGGCCGGTCGAGCGCGAACCGCCGCTCCGTGCTGAACGCGGGGAACTGCAGCGCGGCCGCGTCCGGCCCGTCGCGGCGCACGACCTCCTCGAACCAGGCGCGGTCGGCCCGCACCACCACGGTCCAGGTGCCGCCCGCGGGCGCCGGGTCGGCAGGCACAGGCACCGGCGGGGGCGCCGGGGCCGCGGACTGCGGCGGTGGCCCCAACGCGCTGTCGTACCCGCAGACCTCGCAGAACCGCCCCTCCCGGGCTGCCCCGCAGCTCGGGCACGACTGGGGCGGCGCCGGTGCGGGCGGGGCCGCGGTGGCACCCCGCAGCCGCAACCCGCAGACGTCGCAGTACTCGCCGGTGGCGGTGGCGTGATCCTCGGTGCAGCCGGTCATCCGTCGCCCCGCACGCGCACGGTCCGGGTGGAGCGGGTGTCGAGGGTCATCTCGTCGACGTCCGTCACCCCCTTGCGCAACCGGACCGTGCCGGACGGCGCGTCGACCACCTCCACCACCCGTTCCAGCAGGCGGGCGGTGCCGTCGTTGCCCGACGCCGCCGCCAGCGCGACCGCCCGTCCGAGCCGGGCCGTGGCCCTGACCTCGTCGCCCGCCTTGCGCGCGGCCAGGCCCTCCTGAATGGCCTCCGCGAGCTCCGCCTGCCCGGTGTAGTGGGCCACGCCGCGGCTGATCCGCGTGGAGAGCCCGGTGTCCTCGGTCCAGATCGCGGTGACGTGCCCCTGCCCCAGCACCGTCTCGACGGCGCCGCCGGTACCCGGCCGCACGATGCTCACCCGCCCCGCGAGCATCTCGTCGCCCACGGACCCGGCCGGGACGTCGATGGCGAGGTGGTAGTCGCGGCTCTCGGCGCCCCACGAGCCGAGGGGGTAGTCACCGCTCTGGCGGGCCGACTCGGTGCGCCGCCCGGTGAGGTCCTCGACGGTGGGCGCCACCTGCTTGACGAACCGCACGGCCGCCCCGCGCGGCGTCCACAGCCGCAGGGAGAGGTCGGCCATGCTCTTGCCCATCGCCACGCCCATGATCGACTCGAAGTCGGTGGCGAGGTCGGCCGGGTCGGCGACGATGTCGACGGTGCCGAGCAGCGCGGTGGCGATCGTGCGCAGCTCGTCGACCCGCCAGTCGGTGCCCACCCCGCGGCAGTCGCAGGTGAACGCCCCGCGCACGCCGTCGAGCGCGTTGGCGAAGTACCCCTCCGACTCGCCGTTCTGGCCGTCGGTGAGCAGGATGGCGTGCTTGATCGCGCCGGGGTGCGCTGCGGCGAGCCCGCCCACGTGCGTGAGCCAATTCCCGATCCCGGTGCCACCGTCGGCCCGCAGCCGCTCGACCAGCCGCACCGCCTCCGCGCGCGAGCTGTTGTCGGCCACGGCGGTGCCGTGCGCCGGGAACACCTGCTGCGCGACGTGGGTGCCCGCCACCACCGCGAACGAGACGCCGGCGCGCAGCGCGCCGATCGCGGCCACCGTGGCCTGCCGGGCGGCGTGGATCTTGCTGCCGGTCATCGACGTGGAGCAGTCGATGACGATCACCTCGAGCACGTCGGACGCGGGCGCGGGGGCCGCCGCACCATCGGTGGACGTCACCGTGACGACCGCGTCCACCCGCGTGCCGTCCACCGGCAGGTAGCTGTTCTGGTCGACCTCGACGGTGAACACCGACCCGTCGGTCATGTGTCCCTCCTCTGCTCCGGGAGCCCGATGGGTACGGCGACGACGGTGATGTTGTCGCGACCGCCCGCGTCCAGCGCGATGGCGGTGAGGGCGCGGGCGACGGCCGCGGGGCCGCCCCGCGCGAGCTCCGGCAGCGCGACCTCGGCGAGGTCCACGGCGCCCGGGAGGTAGTTCCACAGCCCGTCGGAGCAGATCAGCAGCAGCCCGGGGCAGGCGGGGTGCAGCGTGACGACGTCCGGGCGGGGTTCGCCGCCCGCGCCGAGCCAGCGCGTGATCGCGTGCGCGCGCGGGTCGGCCAGCGCCGTGGCCGCGTCCATCGCGCCGGCCGCCACCATTTCCACCGCCCACGAGTGGTCCACGGTGAGCAGGCGCGCGGGCTCCACCGCGTCCGGCGCGGCCAGCCAGTACGCCCGGCTGTCGCCGACCCACCCCACCGTGATCCCGTCGTCCGGGCGGACGATCGCGGCCACGAGCGTGCACGAGGGCGGGTTGCGGACGCTGACCTCCTCCAGCGCCTCCACCGCGGTCGCCGCGGCGGCCACCGCGTCGCGCATGGTGGGTGCGGCGGGGTGCAGCAGCCGCTCCAGCGCGGCGTCCGCCCCGGCCCGGGACGCGAGCTCCGGCGAGTCCACCGAGGACACCCCGTCGCAGACCACGGCGGCCAGCACCGGCGCCGCCCCGGGGGCCGCGAGCAGCCCCAGGGCCATCGCGTCCTCGTTGCGGGCGTGGGAGAGCCCGCGGTCGCTCACCCCGGCGATCGCACCGAGGTCGGCCTCGACGTGCTCGGTGCCGTCGGAGCGGCGCAGCCCGCACGTCTCGCAGTACGCCTCCCCCGACCGGTCGACGCCGCCGTGCCCGTTGTCGCCGGGCGTGCCGCACCCCGGGCAGGGACCGCCAGGCGCGCGCGCGGCGCCGCCGCGGCGCAGCCACATGTCGTGGCCGCAACTCTCACAGAAACGGTGCGGCTCCACCTGTTCCCGGCATCTGGGGCACGTGGCAGCCAACGGTGTGTGCTCCTCCTGCATCGGCTTACACCCACGTCCGCGGGCGCACGGCGTTGGCCCGGTCGACCAGCACCACCCGCTGTGCGGGGTCGGACGCGAGCCGGGCGGAGGCACGCAGGCTCTCCTCGAGGGCCAGCCGCAGCGACCGCTCGTCCCACGGGCACGTCAGCAGCGGCTCCCCGCCGCGACCGTTCGGTGCGAGCGCCACGGCCTCGGAGAACAGCCGCGCGCGTACCCGCTGCGCGGTGGCCGCGTCGAGGCGCAACCCCTCCACCCGCGCGGCGGCCGAGCGCAGCTCCGGCTCCCCCGGCTCGGTGCCGAACCGGCCCGACAGCATCACCTCCACCGCGGCGAGCTGCGCGGCGACGTAGCCGCTCGACGTGTCCGGCACCGCGTCGAGCGCCGCGAGCGCCCCCTCCCGGTCGCCTGCCCGCACCCGCACCCTGGCCAGGCCGAACACCGCGTCGCCCACCCGCGGGTCCGGCCGGGCCACGAGCGCGTACCAGCGGCCCGCGGGCTCGTCGAGGCCCGCGCACTCCGAGGCGGCCGCGAGCGCCAGCTTCGGCGCGGCCTCGCCGGGAAGCGTGGAGTACACGGTGTCGAACGCCGCGCACGCGGCGTCGAGCCGGCCCTCGACGAGCGCCGCGACACCCCGGAACCACTCCAGCTGCCAGTCGTCGGGGTCGTCGGCGGCGAGCGCGGTGAGCACCTCACCCGCGGCGGCCGGGTCGGCCGCGTCGAGGTGGGCGCGCACGAGGGCCAGCCGCAGCGCACGGCTCGGCCCGGACGCGGCGATGATCCGCTCCACGTCCCGTGGCGTACCGGGCGCCGCCGCGGCGAGCACGACGGCGGCCGGGTCGTCGCGGTCGACCAGCGGCACCGGCAACAGCGTGGCCACCCGCCGCGGGCCGGGACGCCCGGGCTCGGCGTCGTCGCCCGCCTCGGGAGCGATCAGCAGGCCGGGGGCGAACGTGCCGCGCGGCGGCCCGAACACCGCCGACACCGCGGGCGGCAGCGGGACCGCGTCGTCCCCGCCCAGCCCCTCGGCCCGCTCGGTGGCCAGCACCTCCCGCAGCACCCCGCCGAGCTGCTCGGCCATTTCGTCGGTGGAACCGAACCGGCGCAGCGGGTCGGGGTCGGTGGCGCGCAGCAGCAGCCGGTGGAACGACTCGTGCCGCGCGAGCACCGGGTGGTCGGCGGGGTCGGGCAGCGGTGTCGGCACGCCCCGGCGCGCGGGCGGGATGCCGAGGGCGAGCACCGCGAGGGTGCGGCCCACGGTGTGCACGTCCGAGCTCGGGGACGGGCCGTTGTCCGGGGCGTCCGGGTCGCCGATCTCGGGCGCCTGGTAGCCGATGGTGCCGTACACGGCGCTGGTGAGGTCGTCGAAGCGGATCACGGCGCCCAGGTCGATCAGCTTCAGCTGCCGGTCGTACTGGATGACGTTCTCCGGCTTGAAGTCGCAGTAGGCCAGGCCGCTCGCGTGCAGGTAGCCCAGTGCGGGCAGCATCTCCAGCGCGTAGGCGATCGCCCGCGGCACGGGCAACGGGTCGATCGTGCGGTCGGGGCGGCGGCGCTCCTCCAGCAGCTGCTTGAGCGAGGACCCGCCCACGTACTCCATCACGATGTAGCCGACCGGCGTGCCGTCCTCGTCGGGGTGCTGCACGAAGTTGTGGATCGTGACGATGTTCGGGTGGCTCACCTGCGCGAGGAACCGCCGCTCCGCCACCGCAGCCGCCATCGCGTGGGCGTCACCGGAGTCGAGCAGGCCCTTGAGCACCACCCAGCGGTCGTCGACGTTGAGGTCGGTGGCGAGGTAGATCCACCCGAGCCCGCCGTGGGCGAGGCAACCCTGCACCTTGTACTGGCCCGCCACCACCGTGCCCGGCTGCAGCTTCGGGGTGAACGAGAACCGCGTGCCGTCGTGCGGGCAGAAGCCCTCCGCCCGGCCGGGCCGGTCGCCCTTCGACCGGCCGACGGGCTTGTGGCAGGTGCTGCAGAACCGCTTGTCCTCCGGCACCTGGGGGTCGGCGAGCAGGGCGCTCGCCGGATCGACGCGCGGCACCGCGGGCACGTCGACCAGCCCGGCGCCCAGCCGGCTGCGCGCGGAGCCGGTGGCGGTGCGGCCCGACCCGCGCCGCGACGGGCGGCTGCCGCCGCTGCCGGTGGACCAGCTGCCCGAACCGGAGGCCGCGGCCGTCGCCGGGCCGCTCGCGGACCCGGCCGCGTCGTCCGCGGGCGGGGCCAGCCCGCAGACGTCGCAGTAGCCGCCCGTGACGAGGCCGTCGCACCCGGCGCGGCGGCACGCCTCGGGGCCTGCGGGCGGGGCGGGTGGCCGGGCAGCGGCCGGGGCGGGGGCAGCGGCAGGGGCTGGGGCTGGGGCTGGGGCGGCCATGCCGCAGGTGTCGCACCAGCCGCCGTCGATCGTGCCCTCGCACCCGGGACGGCCGCACACCTGGGTCCCGGTCATGCCGGCCTGCCCGGGGCGCTCTCGCCCGCGGCCAGCAGCCGCTGGTAGGACACCAGCGCTCGGGTGGCGGCGGCGAGGTCGGCGGGACGGGTCCAGAGCAGCCGGCGGATGTCGGTGTCGAGGGCGAGCAGATCGGGGCGTTCGGCGATGCCGAGCCGGCCCGC
This sequence comes from Pseudonocardia zijingensis, assembly GCF_042657305.1. NCBI lineage: Bacteria > Bacillati > Actinomycetota > Actinomycetes > Pseudonocardiales > Pseudonocardiaceae > Pseudonocardia > Pseudonocardia zijingensis. The sequence continues at coordinate 88,747 of NZ_JBHSKO010000011.1, forward strand.
CTTGGCGCGGTAGGCCTCGAAGCGGCCGCGCAGCTCGGTGCGCCGCTCCAGCAGGCCCTCGGCGAGCGCGTGGGCGGTGCGTACCTCGGCGGCTGCAGCGTGGACGTCGGCCTCCAGGTCGGTGAGGGCGCGCGCCCGCGCGGGCCAGCCGCGGCCGCTGGGCAGGCGCCCGTCGGTGAGCGCGGCCAGCACGCCGCGCAGCGCCGGGGCGCTCTCGGGCGGCGGGTCCAGCGGGGCGGTGACGACGAGCTCCTGCGCGCGCAGCCGCACCTGCTCCGCGGCGCCGCGCGCGGCCTCGACCTCCGCGATCGCCGGGCCGACCCCGGCGAGGCGGACCTGCCACCCGTCGCGGGCGGCGGCGGCGCGGCCCAGGTCGGTGGTGAGGGTGTCGACGCGGGCCGCGAGCTCGGCGAGCGCGGCGTCCGGCGGCGCGTCGGCCACGGCGAGCGGGTCGGTGGTGTAGCGGGCGGTGAGCTCCTCCACCCGCGCGGTGAGCTCCGCCGTGCGGGGATCGCCGAGCTCGGCGGCGAGCTCGCGGCCCGTCCGCAGGCGCTCGGCCAGCGGGCCGATCGCGGCGAGGAACCGCTCGTGCCCCGCGTGGACCGCGACGAACAGCTCGTGCACCCGGTCGAACGCCGCCTCCATCCGGTCGGCCAGCTCGCCGAGGGTGATCGACTCGATCCGCTCGACGGCGCCGGTGAGCCTGCGCTCGACGACCGCGCGCCCCACCTCGATCGACGGCTCGTGCAGCAGCCGGTGCAGCTCCGCCTCGCCGGCCGAACCCGCCCGCGCGAGCGCGTCGCGCGCCGCGCCCAGCACCTGCCGGTAGGTGTCGAAGTCGCGCCACAGCCCCGCGAGGTCGGCGCGTGCCCCGTCCCACTCCCGCGCCGTGCGGCCGGTCAGCGGGCCCGCGGACAGCAGCGCGTGGGCGGGGTGGGCGTCGAGCTCGACCAGCGAGGTGGCCATCCGCCCCGCGGCGGCGTCGCGCTGCGCCAGCTCCGCTTCCAACCCCCCGGTGGGCGCACGGCCGCTCCCGCCAGTCATGTCGCCGTCACGCCCCCCAGCCGCAGCTCACCTGATCGTGTCGGCAGACTAGCGCGATCAGTGGCGGCCGGGGGAAGGCTGAGGCGACGGTTCGACAACGGCCCCACGCGCCTGCCCCATATGCCAGCAAGGTGGCTTTGCCGGCCGATTACGCCAGTAAAGCCACCTTGCTGGCATTCGGGCAGGTCGGCGCGGGCGCCTCAGACCTCGTCGAAGATGCGGCCCATGTCCGCCCACACCTCCCGGCGGCAGCGGTGGGTCCAGGCGGCAAGGGCGAGGCCTGCGGCCGCGATCACGAGGCACACCCACGGCACCATCGCGACCTGCAACGGGATGGGCGCGCCGGGCGCGGCGGGCACGAACGAGTAGTAGAGCCCGCCGAACACGGCGAGCGCCCCGACGAGTGCCGCGAGCGCGCCCGTCACCGTGAACGCGGGTGCGCCGGTGCGCCTGCCCTGGGCCACGCCCGCGATCCCGAGCATCAGGTACACGGCCATGACGAGCGGCGTGCCGATGCCGGCGAGGAAGGTGAAGAGGAAGACGCCGCCGGTGAGGCCGCTGTCGACCCCGCCGGCCAGCTCCACCTGGCTCTCCCGGCTGGTGAACAGCACCGACGCGGCGGCGAGCACGACCCAGACGACCAGGTCGAGCGCGATCGCCCGGTACGGTGTGCCCCACCGCGGGTGCAGGACGCCCAGCCAGGCGGGCAGCACCCGCTCGCGGCCCATCGCGAACAGCACCCGCGACACCGCGATGTGCACCCCGAGCGCGCAGAACAGGCTCGCCAGCGCCGCGCAGGCGAGCACCACCGCGGCCACCGCCCCGTTCGGGGCCACGGCGGCGAGTCCGGCGAGGGAGGCGGGCCAGTCGCTGGCCGCCTGCCGCACCCCGAATCCGACGGCCGTGGCGTAGGTGATCACGAGGTAGAACAGGCCGGCCACGACGATCGAGCCGATGATCGCCCGCGGCACCGCGCGCCGCGGGTCGCGCGTCTCCTCCGACAGCACCGCGCTCGCCTCGGCGCCGGTGAACGACAGCATCGCGAACGACAGCCCGAAGAGCACTCCCGTCCACGACACTCCGGCCGCGGACGGCCAGAAGGCGGCGAGGTCGAGGCTGCGGCCCGGGTCGGCCACCGGCGTCGTCTGATCGATCACGCTGACGGCGGGCGACCCGATCGCGATCACCGTGACGGCCACCGCGAGCAGGGCGACCATCGTGACCAGCAGGATCGCCAGCTGGGTGCGGGTGGAGGCCTGGATGTCGAGCATGCTCATCACCGCGATGACGACGAGCCCGGCCAGCGAGAACCAGTACCAGGCCGGGTCGGCGCCGGTGAGCAGCGCGACGAGGCTCGCGGTGAAGAAGCCGAAGCCCCACAGCACCGCGCCGCCGAGCACCAGGAAGGCCGCGGCGTAGCACCAGCCGCCGAGGAACCCGAGCACCTTGCCGCCGCCGCGGGTGAGGTAGGTGTACATCGACCCGGCCGAGGACAGCGAGCGCGCGAACATCGCCACGGTGCCGCCCACGGCGAGCATGGCGAGCGTGCCGAGCAGGTACGCCAGCGGCGTGGCGCCGCCCGCCTTCGTGGAGGCGAGGTAGGTGAGGAACGCCCCCGACATGGCGGGCGCGATCACCGAAAGGCTCTGCGCCACGACGTCGCGCAGGCCCAGGGTGCGGTGGAAGCCGCCGGACGCGGTCGGAGTGGCTGTGGCGTCAGTGGCGTCAGCAGCCATCGCCGGCCCCGTGGCAGTGGGCGGTGCGCGCCGGGGGCACGTCGAGGGCGGGGTTGCGATCGGAGAACCCGACCGGCTTGAGGGTGAAGCCGGTGTGGTCGACGGGCATGACCGGCCAGTCCTCGGGTCGCGGGAAGTGGGTGGTGCCGAACGTGTGCCACACGACGACGTCCTCGCCGTCGATCGCCCGGTCTGCCTGCACCCATGCGGGCAGGCCGGCGCCGCCGGGGTTCTGGTTGACGAAGTCGCCGGCCGGGTAGCGCTGGGCCGGGTCGTAGCGGGTGACCCACAGGTGGTGGGTGGCGAACGTGGCCCGCGCGTGGATGGACGAGCGCTCGTCGGCGAGCAGGGTGGCCCGGCCCTCCGGCAGCAGGGCGTACCCCACGGGCTGACCGAAGGCGCCCCGCTTCTCCGGGTTGACGATGTGCCAGGACCGCACCACCGACCCGTCGGCGCGCCGCTGCGCCTGCGACTCCCGGGTCAGGCGGGTGCGCCGTTGCCGGAACGCGTTGCCGTACCGATTGCCCTCCCCCATCGGCACCCGCTCGGCCTCCACCTCCTCCACGGCGTTGCGCACGCCGTCGACCGTCATGTCCAGCCGGGCCGAGAACAGGTGCTGGTGGTAGGGCGCGCCCAGCCCGGGTGCCACCTCGGTGGCGTAGTCGTTGCCACCCTCCGGGTAGGCGGCGGTGAAGACCACGCCGGTGGCCTTGACCTCGAGCTGGATGGTGCCGTCGAGGTAGAGGTACCAGTAGAAGCCGTAGTCGTAGTTGCCGATCGGGGTGAAGAACGAGATCACCAGGCGGCGCTGGCGGCGCACCTCGCGGGATCCGGTGAACATGTCGGAGTGCTTCCAGAGCACCCCGGTGTCCTCCTCGTGCATGCAGATCGCGTTGGTGATCGTCTTCGGGTTGCCCAGGTCGTCGGCGATCACGGCGTCGACGTAGTGGATGTCGCCGAGGCAGTCGCAGCCCAGCTGCAGCGAGTCGGCGTAGCGGGCGAACATGTACTCGCCGCAGTCGAAGTAGTTCTGCCAGAAGCGGGTGGGCGCGGGGTCGGCGTAGGGCACCACCATCTCGGCGATCGAGGCCCGGTAGCAGACCGGGCGGCCGTCGAAGGCGATCTGGTGCAGCGTCAGGCCCTCGCGCTCGTTGAACCCGATGCGCAGGTCCCACCGGCCCCAGCGCACGCGCCCGTCCTCCACGGTGAAGCTGCGGCCCTCGGGCTGGGTGATCTCGATGGGCCGCAGGGACTCCAGCGGCGGCCCCTGCACGTCGGGGTCGTCGAAGTTGCCCGATGCGGCCGGCACGGGCGGCGTGGCGACGTCGACGATCCGGGTGACCTTCCGGTCGGTCAGGTCGACGTAGGCGACGAGGCCGTCGACCGGGTGCGCCCACGGGTGGTCCTTCTCGTGGTCCTGCCGGAACCCGAAGGCCCGCACGATCCGGCGGCCGACCTCCTCGGGGTGGTCGTAGACGCCGGCCGACAGCGGCACGGCGCGCACCGCGGCAGGGTCGATCCCCCGCGTGCGCAGGGCGCCGGTCCAGCCCTCGTCGGCGTTGAGGATGTCCTCGATCAGCTCGAACTCGGCGTCGATGATGGGCGGCTGGCCGTCCACCGGCGGGTCGAGCTCGCGCGAGGACACCACCTCGCCGCGCGTCGCCGACACCACCGTGTCCCACGACCGCCCGGTCGCGAGGTCGAGCAGCACGGCGCGGAACCGGCGGTCGAGCGGGGCGCCGGCGGTGTGGGCGAGCACCTGCTCCTTGGGCGGCTCCTCAGGCGCGAAGAAGGCGAAGCGCACGGTCTCGGTGAGCAGGCCCGCGGCGGCGAGGGTCTCCCGGACGCGGTCGACCTCCGTGCTCCTGGTCATCGCGAGCGGATGGGTGGGGGCGGCGGTGGCCGCATCGCGCCGGTCCTCGAGCGTGGTCATGCGCATCCTCCCTGCGTCGTCGGCGAGAGCGTGGTCAGGGACGGTCGCCGCCGGGTGACCGCGCGGTCAAAGGTGGGTCTCCGCACTCGCGAAAGCCCGCGGCGGCCGCTCTCACTCCACGGGAATCGACCTTGCGGGATTCTCATTCGGGATCGGCACGCCTGTCGCGGCGCTGGTCGAGGGGTTAGCGTCCTGCGATCGCCGGAGGTGAGGGATGCGGAACGGGGCACTGGCGGCGCTGCGGCAGCGATCTCCCGTGCACGGGCTCGACCGGCGCGGCCTGCGCCCGCTCGAGGTGCTCGCGCAATCGGTGTCCACGGCCGCGCCCGCCGCCGGGATGGCCACCGTGCCCGCGATCGTGGCCACCACGGCCGGCACGGCCACGGTCTGGTCGTTCGTGCTCGCCACGGCGGTGGCCCTCGCGGTGGGCGCCTGCATCGCGACGTTCACCCGGCGGATGGCGGCGGCCGGGTCGCTCTACAGCCTCACCGCGAAGGGCCTCGGCCCCGGCGCGGCGTTCGCGTGCGGCGCCGCACTGCTCGCCGGGTACGCGGTGCTGCTCATGGCGGCGCTCACCGGCGCGGCCATCTACGCCGGTGCGCTGCTCACCCGGCTCGGGTGGCCCCCGCCGCCCGTCGTGGGCGCGGCCGTGGTCGTCGTCCTCGCCGGGGTCGCGGCCGCGCTCGTGCTGCGCGGGGTGCGGGTGTCGGCGCGGATCGTGCTCGCCGTCGAGGCCGTCTCGATCGCCCTGATGGTCGTGATCTTCGTGGTGCTGCTGGCCGGCCCGCCGGCTGCGCCCGCCCCGTCGGACGCGACTCCCGGCTGGAGCGCCGTCGGGCTCGCCGCCGGGGTGCTGCCCGCCCTGGGCGCCTTCATCGGCTTCGAGGCCGCCACCACGCTCGGGGTGGAGGCGCGGCGCCCGTTCGTCGCCGTGCCGCGGGCGGTGCTCGGCACGGCGGCGCTGGTCGGGCTCCTGACGTTGCTCGCCGCCCACACGCAGGTGGTCGGCTTCGCCGGCGCGCTGGGCGGGCAGCCCGAGCCGGTCGTCACCCTCGCGGCGGCGCACGGCACGCCGTGGCTGGCCGTGCTGCTCGACGTCGGCATCGCCACCTCGTTCGTGGCGTGCACGCTCGCCACGGCCAACGCGCTGGTCCGCGTGCTGTTCTCGATGGCGCGCGACGGGATCGTGCCCGCCCGCGTGGGCAGCACCCACCCCCGTTTCCGCACGCCGCACGTCGCGATCGCCGTGGCGGTGCCGGTCGGTGCGGCCGTGCCCGCGGCGCTGTTCCTCGCCGGGCTGCCGGGGCTCACGGTGCTGCGCGGGCTGCTGGGCGTCGCCACGGCGGGCTACCTCGTGGCCTACCTGCTCGTGGCGCTCGCCGCACCGCTGTTCCTGAACCGCATCGGGGAGCTCACGCCGGCGCCGGTGGTGGTCACCGCGGTGGCCGTGCCGGTGCTGGCGGGCGTCTGCTGCGCCTTCGTGGTGTCCGCGGTGGACGGGCCGGTGCCGCTGGTGCTCGGCGCGCTGGTGCTCGCCGCGCTCGGCTGGTACGCGGTGCTGCGCGTGCGGCGCCCCCGCGAGCTCGCCGGCATCGGGGTGTACGACGAGCCGTCCACCGCGGACGTCCACCCGGCGAGCACCGGGCGGGCGGCGTGACCGGTCTCGACCCGCTCCCCCTGTCCGGCCGCCAGCCGCGGGCGGTGCGCAGCGCGCTGGCCGTGCTCGAGGAGGTGGTGGCGGCGGGGCCGGGGGTCACCGCGAAGGAGATCTCGGCCGCGCTCAAGCTCCCGCAGGCCACCACGTACCGGCTGCTCAACCTCCTCGTGGGCGAGGAGTACCTGGTGCGCCTGCCCGACCTGCGCGGGTTCGCCCTCGGGCGCCGGGCGGCGCGCCTGGCCCTCCCCGTGGTCACGACCCCGCCGACGGCGGCCCGCGCGGTGGTGGAGCACCTGCGCGGCCTCGTGCGCTGGGGCGTGCACCTCGCCTCCTTCGCCGCCGGGCAGGTCACGCTCGTCGACGCCGACCCCGACCACCCTCCTGCCGAGCCCACCCTGATCGGCCGCTACCCGCACGTGTCCGCGCTGGGCAAGCTGCTGCTCGCCGAGCAGCCCGACTGGCGCGCCGTGGCCCGCGACCTGCGCCGGTTCACCGAGCAGACGGTGGTCGACGCCGGCGCGCTCGACCGCCAGCTCGCCACCGTCGCCACCGGCGGGCTGGCCCGCCAGTGCGGCGAGCTGCGCCCCGACCGCGGCTGCCTGGCCGTGCCGGTCCGCGCGCCCGGCACGGGGGCGCTGGTCGCCGGCCTCGCGCTGGCCGGGCCGCCCCACCGCGTGGCCGAGCCGAACGACGAGCTCGTGGCGCTGCTGCGCGAGCACGCCGAACGGCTGAGCCCGCTCCTGGCGTGACCCCACAGGTCAGGTGTAGGCGCGCACGTCGACCAGCAGCAGCCGATCGCCGGTGGTGGCGTAGACGGTGCTCCCGTCCGGGGTGATGTCCATGTCACGGATCGGGGCGCCCGCCTGCACGGCGGCGACGTCGGTGCCGTCGAGGCGGCGGACGAGGACCTGGGTCGAGTCGGGCCCGCCGATCGTGACCACGTGGCTCCCGTCGGCCGTGGGCAGGGCGACCGCGCTCGCGATCGGGCGCCGTCCCGGCAGGGTCTCGCTGTCCTCGGTGCGGGTGTCCACCACGATGACGGAGGGTTCGTCGGTGAAGACGTAGAAGCGCTCCTCGTCGGGCGAGAGCACCACGCCGGTGCTGTGGAGGCTGGGTCCGCCGTCAGCGGGCTGCCACAGCCGCCCGCTCGACGACACGACCCCGTCCTGGTATGCCACGAACTCCTTGTCCCCGTCGTCCAGGCTCACGGCCTCCACCCATTCGCCGGTGTCGACGAGCAGGGAGCCGCGCGCGTCGAGGCCGAGCACCTCGGCGTAGGAGTCGAACTCGACGGCGAACCCGAGCGGTGTGGAACCGGCGACCGCACCCGCGGCGAGGTCGATCCGGACCACGGCGTTCCCGCTCAGGACCAGCGCCTCGTCCGTGCCGCCGCGGACGGCGACACCGTGGCGCAGCGGGGGCGCACCCGTGTCGACGGAAGCCGTGACGCGTTGCGAGGCGGGGTCGAGCACCTGCACGGCGTGCTCGTCCTGTAGCAGGACCCGCCCGGGAGATCCGTGCGCGTTGATCGACGCCGACGCGATGTCGAGCACCACCGGTTCCGGCAGCGTCGCGGGCAGCTGCGCCGCGAGAACGCCCGCGGCGACGAGTTGCGCCACGGCCGTCGCTGCTGCGATCCAGAGCGCCCGGGCCCGGCGGCGCACCGTCCCCGGGGCGTTCATCGGGCCACCGCGTCGGTGTCGATGACCACGAGGGTGCGCGCATCGGTGGCGGCGTACAGCGACCGGCCGTCGGGGGCGAAGGACAGCTCGTTCGGCACCGCGTCGAGGGGCACCGCGGCGATCTCCACCTGCGTCGCCGCGTCGACCAGCCGGAGGCCGCCGTCCGTGTCGCCGAGCGCGATCAGCCCTCCGCTCGGGCTCACCGCCACGGCGATCACCGCCGCGTCGGCGACGTTCGGGAACCGGACGGTGCGCACCGCCTCCCGGGTCGCCCCGCGGACGACCGTGTAACCCCCGTTCCCCCCGAGGAACACCTCGTCGTCGGGCCGGAAGGCCGCCCAGCCGGCCCAGCCCGCGATCGTGGCTGCCACCTCCATCGTGCGGGTGTCGACCGCGAGCACGACGTCGGCGCTCTGGTCGCCGATCCTGCCGGAGAGCAGGTACAGCGTGGCGCCGTCCGGGCTGATGCCCAGCTGGGCGTCGGTCACGCCCACCGGCGACGTGGCGACGACCCGGCCCGTGGCCATCTCGATCGTGAGTACCTCCGGGCGGTCGCGGACGCTCGCGTACCCGGTGGCACCGTCCGGGGACAGCACGAGGTCCCTGATGTCCTCGGGGACCGGCAGCTCGCCGACGACGCGGGCCGCGCCGATGTCGACGACGTCGATCGTCCGTTGCCCGGGGACGTAGGCTCGCGACCCGTCCGGTGCGATGGCGGTGGCCAAGGAGCCGACGGGTACCGGGTCCGACGCGGTCCGGCTCGCCGTGTCGACGATGTGCGTGCCGAGGATGGTCTGCACCACCACGTGGCCGCCGTCCGGGGTGACCGCCAGGTCCATGGCCAGCTGGCCGATGGGGATGTCGGCCACCTGCGCCACGGTCCTCGCGGCGGGCAGCTGCGCTCCGGCGGCCGCCGCCTGCGGCGCGTGCGTGACCGGCACGGGCTGGTTCACCAGCACCACGAGCACGACGACCACCACCGCGAGCACGCCGTTCGCCGCCAGCAGCCACGGCAACGGGCCCCGGCCGACTGCCCAGCCGGCCACGCGGGGCACGGCCGGTGCGGGCTCGGCCGGCCCGGGGATGATCGTCGGGTCACCCGGCGGTTCCACCAGCGTCGGCCGCACCGGCCGCAACCTGCGGGCGAGCTCCTCGGCGGTGGGGCGGGCGGCCGGGTCGCGGACGAGGCACTCCCGCAGGTGGGGGCGCAGCGCGTCCGGCACCCCGTCGGTTGACGGCTCCTGCTGGCTGATCCGCAGCAGCATGGCCACCGGGTTCGCGGTGTGGCCGAACGGGCCGCTGCCGGTGGCGGCGAACACCACCACGGACGCCAGCGAGAACACGTCGGACGGGGCCTGCGCCTCGTCGCCCGCCGCCTGCTCCGGCGACATGAACGCCGGAGTACCGATCACGTGGCCGGTGTGGGTGATCTTGGTGGCGTCCAGGGCCCGCGCGATCCCGAAGTCGATCAACCGCGGACCATCGGGCGCCAACAGGACGTTCGACGGCTTCAGGTCGCGGTGCACCACCCCGGAGGCGTGCAGCGCGGCCAGCGCTTCCGCGAGCTTCTCCGCCAGCGGCCTGACCGCACCGGGCGGCAGCGGCCCCGCCCGGCTCACCTGGTCCTCGAGGCTGGGACCCTCGACGTACTCGGTGGCCAGCCACGGGCGCGGCCCCTCGGGATCGGCCTCCAGCACCTGCGCGGTCCACGGGCCGACCACCCGGCGGGCCACCTCGATCTCGCGTGCGAAGCGGTCCCGGAACGCGCGGTCGCCGGTGAGGTGCGCGTGCACCACCTTCACCGCAGCCCGACGCCCGTCGGCCGTCTCCCCCAGGTAGACGACACCCATCCCGCCGGAACCGAGGCGCCCGCGCAGTGTGAACGGACCCAGCTCCGCCGGATCATCCGCCCACAGCGCGTCCATGCACCCCCCAGTGACCCGAGCACGATATCGCCCGCCCCGGCGCCGCGGCGCTGTCTGTCCCCTCACCTCCACGTGACTGCGCGGGCCGCAGGCAGGAACATGGAGCCACGTGACCTCCGCCCGCCCCCGGCCCGCACCCATCACCGACTCGCATGCGGTCCCGGCGGCGCTGCTCGTCACCGCGATCCTGCTGCTCGCGCTCAACCTGCGCGGCCCGCTCGTGGCCGTCTCGGCCGTGATCGACCCGATCCGCGCCGACCTGGGCATCGACGCCGCCACCGCCGGGCTGCTCACGAGCCTCCCGGTGCTCTGCTTCGGCATCGCCACCCCGCTCGCCTCCGCGGTGCTGGCGCGCCTGGGGCTCGCGCGGGGCGTGCTCGCCGCCACCGGCGTGCTGCTGGCCGGGATCGTGGTGCGTTCCCTCGACGGCCTGCCCGCCGCGATCACCGGCACGCTCCTGCTCGGGCTGGCGATCACCGCGGGCAACGTGGCGATCCCGGTGGTGATCGGGCGCGACCTGCCCCGGCACGCGGGCGCGGTGCTCGGCGCGTACACGGCGGCGCTCAACGTCGGGTCGATGCTCACGCTGTCGCTGACCGTGCCGATCGCGGGCGCGACCGGCTGGCGGGTGGCGCTGGCGAGCTGGGGCGTGCTGGTGGTCGGGTCCGCCGTCGTCTGGTGGTGGGCCACCCGGGGCAGCGACGCGCGCCCGGCACCGCCTCGCGACGCGCCCGACGGCGCGGTCGTCACGGCCTGGTGGCGCCGCCCGGTGGTCTGGGTGCTCACCGCGGCGTTCGCCGGGCAGTCCTTCGCCTACTACAGCGTCACGGCCTGGCTCCCCCAGCTGCTGCGCGACGAGCTGGCGATGCCCGCGGCCCGCGCGGGCGCGGCGGCCTCGGTGTTCCAGATCGCCGCGCTCGCCGGCGCGTTCGGGGTGCCGGTGCTGCTGCGCTACACGCGCGCGGTGCCGACCGTCCTCGTCGTCTGCGCCGCGTGGATCACGATCCCGCTCGGCCTCTTCCTCGCCCCGCAGTTCTGGACGGCCTGGTGCGTGATCGGCGGCGCGGCGCAGGGCGGCGGCCTGGTGGTGATCTTCTCGCTGATCGTGCGGGTGGCCCGCGACTCCGCGGAGAGCAGGCACTTCTCCGCGCTCGTTCAGGGCGGCGGGTACACCGTGGCCGCCACGGGGCCGCCGGTGCTCGGCGCCGTCCACGCCGCGTCGGGCGGGTGGACGGCGCCGCTCGCGGTGGTGCTGGCCGCGATCGCGCTGCTGGCGGTGGCGGGCTCGCTCGCGGCCCGCGGGGTGGCGCCTACCCGGCCCGGCCGCGGCTGACCGACTCCAGCGCCGACCCGATGTCCGCGCGCACCGGCGCCGGCACGCGCTCCAGCCCCGCGCCCAGCGACAGGTGCGGCAGCCACCGGGTCCGGTCGAGGAACGCCTGCACGAGCGTCCCGTCGTGGGCGCGCATGGCGTCCAGCACGGCGTCGTAGGCCTCCTGGTCGTCGATCACGTCGGCCAGCGGGGTGTCCAGCGAGACCGGCCCGCGCCCGTTGCCCGTGGTGGGCGCCGGGACCTCCCAGCGGTGGCGGCCCGAGCCCACGGACAGCTCGTCACCGCCGGGCAGCCGCACCGTCGCCGTCGTGTTCGCCGGCACTTCGGCCTCCACCACGACCACGTCTCCGCGCCGCTCCCAGCTCGCCGACGCGCGCCCGTACGGGGTCTCGTGCGTGGCGCTCGCCCGGTCGAGGCCCGGCAGCGGGTGCGGGGCGATCGCGATCTCCCGGTAGCCCGGCGCGGCCGGGGCGAGCCCCGCCACCACCCGGTGCAGCCAGTCGGCGATGGCCCCGAACGCGTAATGGTTGAACGAGGTCATCTGGCCCGGGTTGACGGTGCCGTCGGGCAGCATGCTGTCCCAGCGCTCCCAGACGGTGGTGGCGCCCATCGTCACCGGGTAGAGCCAGGACGGGCACTGCGTCTGCAGCAGCATCCGCGCCGCGGCGTCGAGGTGGCCGCCCTCGGTGAGGGCGTCCTGCACGATCGGCGTGCCCACGAACCCGGTGGCCACCCGGTACCCGGCCACCCGCACCAGCTCGGCGAGGCGCTCGCCCATCACGCGGCGCTCGCCCTCGTCGGTCACGATGCCGTACACCAGCGCCATCGCGTACGCGGTCTGCGTGTCGGACATCATCCGGCCGGCCGGGGTGACGTACTCGCGCACGAACGCGGCCCGCACGTCCTCGGCGAGCTTGCGGTACTGCGCGGCGTCGTCGTCGCGGCCCAGCAGCGCCGCGGCGCGGGCGAGCAGATCGGTGGAGCGGAACAGGTGGGCGCTCGCCACGAGGTCGCGGTCGGTGGTGGCGTCCCCGGGCCGGTCCGGCGGCGCCGCGGGGTCGAGCCAGTCGCCGAACTGGAACCGCCCCTCCCACAGCAGCCGGGGGCCGGCCAGCGCCAGCAACACCTCCACCCAGTCGCGCATGCTGTCGTACTGGGTGGCCAGCACCTCGCGGTCGCCGAAGCGCTCGTGCAGCACGTGCGGGATCACGGTGGCGGCGTCACCCCACGCCGCGGCGGGCGTGGCGGCGCGCTCGAGCACGTTCGGCACGATGAACGGCACGATCCCGTCCTGCGCCTGCTGCTCCAGTGCGAGGTCGCGCAGCCAGGAGGACAGGAAGCCGTCGCAGTCGAACAGGAACGTGGCCGTCGGCGCGAACACCTGGATGTCGCCGGTCCAGCCCAGGCGCTCGTCGCGCTGCGGGCAGTCGGTGGGCACGTGCAGGAAGTTGCCGCGCATCCCCCACACCACGTTCTCGTGCAGCCGGTTCACCAGCTCCGAGGAGCTGTCGAACCACCCGGTGCGGCGCATGTCGCTGTGCACCACGACCGCCACGACGTCGGCCGGGTCGAGCTCGCCGGGCCAGCCCTCCACCTGCACGTAGCGGAACCCGTGGAACGTCGAGCGCGGCTCCCAGGTCTCCGGCCCGCCGCCGGCGAGCGTGATGCGGTCGGTGGCCTCGGCCCGGCGCAGCGGCCGCGTGCACAGCTCGCCGTGCTCGAGCACCTCGGCGTGGCGCAGCACGACCTCCTGCCCGCGCTCGCCGGACACGGTGATCCGCAGCCAGCCGACGACGTTCTGCCCGAAGTCCAGCACGGTGGCCCCGCTCGGCGTGGTGAGCACCTCCCGGACCGCCACCTCCTCGGTGCGCCGGGCCGCCGGGGCGCTGCGGGCCTCGGGCACCACCACCGTCTCGTCGACCCGCACCGGCGCCCACGCCGAGTCGTCGAACCCGGATGCCGACCAGCCGGGCAGCACGCGCCGGGCGTCGTAGGTCTCGCCGGCGTAGATCCCGCCCGCCGTGATCGGGCCCTCGCCCGTGGCGCGCCAGTGCGGGCCGCTCGCCACGGTGGCGGTGCGCCCGTCGGCGTACTCGATCACCAGCTGCACGGCCACCGCGGGCTGCGGCCCGTAGTGCAGCGCCGCCTCCCGGAAGCCGAACCGTTCGCAGAACCAGCCGCCCGACAGCCACACCCCCACCGCGTTCTCGCCCTCGGCGAGAAGGGCCGTGACGTCGGTGGTCTCGTGCACCAGGCGCTGCTCGTAGGCCGTCCAGCCCGGCTTGAGCACCTCGTCGTCGACCTCACGGCCGTTGAGCTCCACCTGGTAGACGCCGTGCGCGGTGGCGTACAGGGTGGCGCGGCGCACGGGCCCGTCGACGGTGAACCCGGCCCGCACGAGTGCGGGCTGCCCCTCCCGCGCCGGGTCGGCGAGCCCGACCAGCTGCGCGGTCCACCCGCCATCGGGCAGGAAGCCGGCCACGACCTCGTGCGGTTCGCTCCACTCCGAGGTGACGCCGTCCTCGCCCGTGACGCGGACGCGGACGGTGTGCGACGCGCCGGCCTCCAGCGGGTCGATCGGCCAGTCGACCAGCACCGAGTCGCGCCCCTCGACCCGGACGGTGCGGGCACCGTCGAGCTCGACCTCGGCGCCCGCCTGGACCCACCCGGGGGTCTCGGACTCGGTCACCCAGGACAGGCGGGGGCGCGGGGTGGCGACGGTGGTCCGATCGGTGGCGTGCTCGGCGGTGATCCGGACGACGGACGGCACAGAGATTCCTCTCGGGTCGGTTCAGCCCTTGATGGCGCCGGCCGTCATGCCGGCGACGATCTGGCGGTTGAAGAACAGGTACATCACCAGCGGCGGAACGGTGATGAGCAGGATGTTCATGAACAGCAGGTTGTACTGCGTCTCGTACTGGCTCTGGAAGTTGTAGAGCGTGAGCTGCACGGTGGCGTTCTGCTCGCCGGGCAGGAAGTACAGGGGGTGGGTGAAGTCGTTGAAGACCACCACCGACTGCACCACGATCACCGTGACCGCCACCGGCCGCAGCAGCGGGAAGACCACGCGGAAGAACAGCCGCAGCGGCCCCGCGCCGTCGATGATCGCGGCCTCGTCCAGCTCCCGCGGCACCGTGGCGATGAACGCCCGGAACAGCAGGATCGAGAACGACAGCCCGTAGGCGACCTCCACCAGGATCAGCCCGGGCATGGTGCGGAACAGCCCCAGCCCCTGCAGCACCCAGATCGTGGGCACCACCGCGGGCGGGATGATCAGCCCGGACAGCACGAGGAAATTGATGAAACCGGTCCAGCGGCTCGGGCGGCGCTGCAGGACGAACCCGACCATCGCCGCGAGGATCACCATGATCGCCACGCTGGAGACGGTCAGGATCGTGCTGTTGATGAACGCGATGATGAGGATGTAGTCGCGCGCCTCGAGGGCCTCCCGGAGGTTCTCAAGGAACGCGAACTCGGTGGGCCAGCTGAACTCCAGCAGGCCCGCCTCGCGCTGCGTCTTCATCGCGGTGACGAGGACGAACGCGAACGGCACGATGAACACCACGGCGAACGCGACGATCGCGGCGGTGCCGAGCCAGTAGCGGGTCGCGGTCCTCACAGCTCGACCTCCTTGCGGTTGAGCACCCGCGACAGCGGCAGGACGATGGCGGTGACCAGGATGAACAGGATCACGTTCCCGGCCGTGGAGAGCCCGTAGAAGCCGGCCTGGTACTGCTTGTAGATCACCGACGCGATCACGTCGGAGGTGAAGCCGGGCCCACCGCGGGTCATCGCCCAGATCAGGTCGAACGAGCGCAGGCCGCCGATCAGCGACAGGATGATCACGGTGACGGTGGCCGGGCGGGCCAGCGGCAGCACGATGTTGCGGAACTGCTGCACCGTCCCCGCCCCGTCCACCCGGGCCGCCTCGAAGTACTCCTGCGGGATCGACACGATCCCCGCCATGTAGATCACGGTGGCGAGGCCGACGCCCTTCCAGACGTCGACCAGCGCCACCGACAGCAGCGCGAGCGAGGGGTCGGTGAGCCAGCCCGGCCCCGGGATGCCGACGACGGCGAGCGTCTCGTTGATGAGCCCGCCGAAGGGGTCCATCAGCACCTGGAAGGTGATCCCGACCCCGATCGTGCTCACCAGCACCGGGAAGAACACCACCGAGCGCAGGAAGCCGCGCGCGATGATCTGCGAGGTCAGCAGCACCCCGAGCAGGAGCCCGAGCACGACCTTGAGCCCCGAGGTGACCACCGCGTAGATCACCGTGTTGACCATGCCCGTGACGAGCGCGGGCTCCCGGAAGAACTGCACGAAGTTCTCCAGGCCGATGAACTCGGACTCGAACAGGCTCCAGCGGGTGAGGCTGAACCAGAACGAGGCGACCGTCGGGACCAGGAAGAAGATCGTGTAGAGGATCGCGGCCGGCAGGTAGAACCAGGTCGGGTACGGGCTGCGGGGCCGCTGCCCGGCGGGCGTGCCCGCCGGGCCCCCGGCAGCCGGGGTACGCGGCTTGGTCGTGGTCGTGCTCACCATGTCGGCCTCACCATGTCGGCGCCCTCCGCGCGTGCGGCCGCTACTGCCACCCGTCCAGCCCGAGCTGCAGCGCCTGCTTGCGGACGTCGTCGTCGTAGAGGGCGGCGCCGTCGGCGGCGGGCCGGATGCCGGATCCGACCTCCACGGTGATCTGCTCGAGGGCCGGGCCCTTGATCGGCGACAGGAACTCCAGCGCCGGGCTGTAGGTGCCCGCGTCGATGTAGGACTGGAAGTCCGTGGTGGCCGGGAGGACGTCGGCGGGCAGCGTGCACCCGTCCACCGCGTACGGGCCGGTGGGCATGGCGCCCGCGGACTGCGCGTCACAGCCGGCCGGGCTCGCGATGAAGGCCACGAGCTTCTTCGCGGCGTCCAGCTTCTCGCCCTCGGTGGTCTTCGGGATGTAGACGCCGTCCGGGGACCACACCGTCAGCCCGTTCTTCGCGGGGTCGTCGCCCGGGATCGGGAAGATGCCGATCTCCTTCGCGCCCTCGGGGGACGCCTGCGCGAGGGCGGGGATGCCGTTGGTCAGCATCGGGTAGTGCGCGCCCTCGGCCTCGCCGAGCTTGCGCATCCCCTCCTCCATCTTGGCGGTGGGGAAGTCCTCGTTGTAGTAGCCGAGGTCGTGCAGCTCCTGCAGGTGCTGCCAGCCCTTCAGCGCCGCGGGGGAGGTCGCGAACTTGGCCTGGCCCGCCGTGTAGCGCTCGGCGAAGTCGGGCTCGGCGGAGGCGACGTTGTGGAAGTCGCCGAGCACGAACAGCTGCGAGGTGTAGGTGTCGCCGTAGGTCTGGATGACCGGGTCGATGCCCGCCGCCTTGATCGCCGCGTTGTTCTGCATGAACGCGTCCCACGTGCGCGGTACCTCGAGGCCGAGGTCGGCGTAGATCTTCTTGTTGTAGAGGATCGCGCCGGTCAGCTGAGGACCGAAGGGGGCGCCGTAGACCTGGTCGCCCGCCGACACCACCCGCTGGGAGTTCTCCTCCACCGAGCCGACCCACGGCTGGTCGGTGAGCGGGGTGAGGTTCTGCTCGGGGCCGATCGCCTGGAACAGCGAGCCGGAGTTGTAGACGAACACGTCGGCCATGTCGCCGGTGGCCAGCCGCGTCTTGACGATGTTGTCGCCCTCGGAGCCGCTGGGCCGGGTCTCGACGTCCACCGTGATGCCGGCGTTGGCCGCCATGAACGCCTCGGCCACGCTCTGCGCGGCGTTCACCCTGCTCTGGTTGCTGCCGACGAGGAAGGTCAGGGAGACCCCGTCCCCATCGCCGCTGGAACCGAGGCTGCCGGCGCTGCACCCGGCGAGGGCCAGCGCCGCGCCGGCTGCGAGCGCGATCACCCGCAGGTGATGGCGCGAGGATGTGTGCTTCCGCATCAGGACCTCTTCGTCGGGACGGGAATTTAAACGTTTCAGAGCTGGGGGGACCCTATGGGCGCAGCGTGACACCCGTCAAGGGCAAGAGCGCACCGCGGGCATGTGGAGATCAGCAGTGAAAGGTTTCACCGCTGGTCGGGGACGCGGACCAGCCGGACCATCGCACGGGGGTCACCACGAGCAGCACCCCCGAGGGCGGCGCCGCCGCGTAGGGCGGGTACTTGGCCGCCAGCGCCGCGAGCGCGCGCTCCCGCGTGGGCCCGTCCTCGTGCACCGCCGCCGTGCCGTCCACCCGCACCCACCACAGCGCCGACCAGTCCGCGTCGTAGTGGTCCACCACGAGACCGACCCGCGGGTCGCGGCGCACGTCGGCCAGCCGCGCCAGCCGGGTGGTGCTCTTCGGCTTCACCTCGTCCACCGCCGAGCAGACCAGCCCGTCCAGCAGCACGAACGTGATCGGCACCAGCCGCGGGCTGCCGTCGGGGCGCAGCGTGGCCAGTCGGGCCACCGGCGCGGCGGCGAAGCGGGAGCGCATCACCTCGGGTTCGAGCGCGGGCACCCCCCGAGTGTGGCGTAAGCGCGCCGGGCTCCTGCCCTCGCGCTCCCGGGGTTGGCCGATGCCGTCCCGGTCGACCTCCCGCTCGCCGCCGGCCAGTGGCGCGAACACCTCTGCGCGCTGTTCGACCGGCCGTTCACCGGGCCCGAGCTGGACGTCCTGCCGGTCGGGTTCGACCCGCGTTCCCCCTGCTCCTGAGTACGCTGCGGGCGCATGGCCCCTCCCCCCGCCGTGGCGATCGCACCGGGCGTCTTCCGCATCCCCACGATCGGCTCGTGGGCCGTGAACTCCTTCGCCCTCCTCGACGACGACGGCTCCGTCACGCTCGTCGACACCGGGGTGGAGCGGGCGCCCGCGCGGATCGTCGCCGGGCTCGCCGCGCTCGGGAAGCACCCGGCGGACGTGCAGCGGATCGTGCTCACCCACGCCCACCCCGACCACGCGGGCGGGGCGCGGGAGATGGCCACCCGCACCGGCGCCCCCGTGGCCGTGCACAGCGGGGACGCCGGGTACGCGGGCGAGGGCACGAGCCCGCCGAACGACCGCTCGTCGGTGTCGGGCCGCCTCTTCGCCCGGGTGCAGAACGGCCGGTTCCCGCCCGTGCCGGTGGCCGAGGAACTCGCGGACGGGCAGGTCCTCCCCGTCGCGGGCGGGCTGCGGGTGGTGGCGACGCCCGGCCACTCCCCCGGCCACGTGTCGCTCCTGCACGAGCCCACCCGCACCCTGATCACCGGCGACGCGATCTTCAACGTGCTCGGCATCCGCTACTCGCCGCGGGTGTTCTGCACCGACTTCCGGATGTCGAAACGCACCGCCCACGTCCTGGGCGAGCTGGAGTACGACCGCGCGGGCTTCACCCACGGCCCGGAGATCGTCGACGGCGCGCGCGAGGCGGTGCGGACGTTCCTCGCACGGACGCCGCGGTGATCAGGCGGTGCCCTCGATCAGCCCGCGGATGTAGCCCACGGCGTACAGCCGCCCCAGCACCCCGTACCCGGCCTGCGCGCCGACCTCGCCGTGCAGCGTCGGCACGTGGTCGGAGCGCATGAGGCCGTCGAACCCGATGCCGCGGTAGGCCTCGATGCAGGCCCGCATGTCGGTGGGGCCGGCGTCGTGCCACGTCTCGACGAACCCGTCGACCGTGCCCTCCACGTCCCGGAAGTGCACGAAGAAGATCTTCCCGGTGTCCCCGAGGTCGCGGATCGTGGCCGGCACGTCGTCGGTCATGAGCCGGAAGTTGCCCTGGCAGAACGTGATGCCGTTCATCGGGCTGTCGGAGACCTCCAGCAGCCGGCGGAATCCGCCCACGCTCGACATGATCCGCCCGATCCCGCCCAGCGGCGACAGCGGCGGGTCGTCCGGGTGCATCGCGAGCCGCACCCCCGCCTCCTCGGCCACAGGCAGCACCCGCGCCAGGAAGTACTCCAGGTTCTCCCAGAGCTGCTCCTCGGAGATCGTCCCGAGCGGTGGCGGCGGGCCGGCCTCGAAGATCGCGCGGTCGAACCCGGTGACCGTCGACCCGCCCCGCGCCGGGATCGACGTGGACGTCCGCACCCAGTTGCGGTCGGTCATCCACTCGTAGCACCAGACCGGGATGCCCAGCTTGCCCATGTTGCGCAGCAGCGTGCAGACGTTCTCGATCTCCTCGTCCCGCCCGGGCAGGCCGCGCTTGGCGAGGTTGAACGGTGGCCGCCACTCGATCACACCGAGGTCGAAGCCGTTGCGCTCGTAGAGGTCCTTGGTGCGCACCATCGGCAGGTAGTCCCACGGGGCCTCGTGCCCCGGGTGTGGCCGCGGGTCCCCGGGCAGGGTGCCCACCGCGTCCGCCACACCCGCCTGGCGCATCAGCGGCCAGAGGCTGCCGTCCGCACGGTCGGCAGGCAGCATCTCCGCGATCCTCATCGACCACCCTCTCCGTTCCGCTACACGGAACTGCATCCCACAGGTGAGAACCTCGGGCGACCGTACCCCCGATGTGGTGACCACTCCAGAGCCCTGCTCGCGCCGGTGGGGCCTCACACACCGGTCGTGGTGCTCACACACCGGTTGCAGTCGGTGTGCCGGCACGAGAGGTGGTGTGCGAACACCTCGGCGACGGCCGGCCGACGCCGCACACACCGGTCGTGGTGCTCACACACCGGTTGCAGTCGGTGTGTGAGTGCGGGTGGTGGTGTGTGAGCGCGGCGGAGGCTGCCTGCGTCGGCGAAACCAACGGCAGCGCTGCGGCGGGCGCGCCGTGCCCGGCCGGCAGCACCCGGCGCCCGGCGAGCAGCACCCCACCGCACCCACCTCGACGCCCACGTACGCCTCGCCCGGCCGCCACGACCGGGTGTCGGGGACGCTCCGTAGCCTGATCCCGTGCTCGCCGTCCACGCCCTCTGGTCCCCCGGCCGCGGGGTGCTGCTGTGGGCCGAGGACGGCGAACGGCCCGCGGGGGCGTCGAGCCGGTCGTTGCGGCCCGGGCGGCCGCACCCGTTCGCGGCGCCGGTGTCGGCGCTCGCGGCGCTGCACCCCGGCAAGCCCACCACGGCCACGCTGCTGCTGCCCTCGCGTCCGGGTGGGCCGCTCGCCTCGCCCGAGCTGGTGCGCAGCGGGGGCCGGTCGGCGCCGCCGCGGGGTGGGCCGGTGCTGCGGGCGTGGACGGTCCCCGCCCTCGCCGTCGACGCCGCAGAGCTGGAGGATCCGGCCGACGAGGCGCGCTACGGCAGCTCGGTGGCCCACCTGCGGGCGGTCGCGGCGCTCGTCGCCGACCTCGCCGCGTGGGGGCCGGTGCTGCCCACCCTGCGCCGCCACGGCGGCCACGCGTTCGCGCGGTGGCGGCCGGTCGTGCAGGGGCTCGACGCGGTGGCGCTCGACGCACTGGTGGCCGCGCTGCCGCCGGTCGGGCGGGCGGAGGCGGTGTCGCCGAAGGGGGCGCCGGACGCCGGTCCCGACCCCCACGAGCTGGTCGCCGACGCGCTCGAGGCGCTCACCGACGCAGCGGTGCGCGACCGGCTGGCCCGCGCCCCGCAGCCGGTGGCGCTGCTGCCGCCGCGCCGCGGTCGTGCTTCCCGTCAGCTGCCGGCCGCCGAGGCGTGGCTCGCCGCGCTGCTCACCGCCGACGGCCGGATCGGGGAGTGCGCCGCGGCCGAGCTCTCCGCCCTGGAGGAGGCGGTCGCCGAGTGGGACGAGGTGGGCGCGGAGGCCGCGGGCGACGGGCGGGCCTGCTTCCGGCTCTCCGAGCTGCCCACGCTGCACGACCCGTCCGACCCCGGTCCCGACACGCTCGACCAGACCGGCGACGGCACCCGCTGGGTGCTGGAGTTCCTGCTGCAGTCCACGGCCGACCCGAGCCTGCTCGTGCCGGCCGAGCAGGTGTGGTCGGGTGGGGCGGAACGCCTGTTCACCGACCCGCAGCACCTGATGCTCGCGGAGCTGGGCCGGGCGGCGCTGGTCCACCCGGCGCTCGCCGGGGCGTTGCGGCAGGCCCGGCCCGAGCACCTCGATCTCACGGTCGAGGACGCCCACGAGTTCCTCACCACCCGGGCCGCGCTGCTCGTCGAGGCCGGGTTCGGGGTGCAGCTGCCGCGGGGCTGGGACGGCGCGCGCCGCGTCGGGCTCACCCTGTCCGCGCGCAGCACCCCGGCCGACCGCGTGCTCACCCGCAGCGGGCTGGGGCGTGAGCAGCTGGCGGAGTTCCGCTGGTCGATCGCGGTCGGCGACGAGGAGCTGTCCGAGGAGGAGATCAGCGAGCTCGTCGCCACGAAGGCGCCGCTGGTGCGGCTGCGCGGGCGGTGGGTGAGCGTCGACGTGGAGCGGCTGCGCAAGGGCCTGGAGTTCCTGCGCCGGGCGCGGCGCCGTCCCGAGTCGGCCGCGCCCACGGCCGCCGAGGTGCTGGCGCTGGCCCAGCGCCACCCCGACGACTGGCCCGAGGACGAGCTGCCGCTCCCGCTCACCGACGTCCGCGCCGACGGCTGGATCGGGGAGCTGCTGGCGGGCACGGCGGAGCGGTCGATCACCCCGATCGAGCCGCCGCCGGAGTTCCGGGCGCAGCTGCGGCCCTACCAGCAGCGCGGCCTGTCGTGGCTGGCCTTCCTGTCCTCGCTCGGCCTCGGCGCCTGCCTCGCCGACGACATGGGGCTGGGCAAGACCGTGCAGCTGCTCGCCCTCGAGGCCACCGAGCGCGCGCAGGAAGAGCGGCCGCCCACGCTGCTGATCTGCCCGATGTCGCTGGTGGGCACGTGGCAGCGGGAGGCGGCGAGGTTCGCGCCCCACCTACGCGTACTCGCCCACCACGGCAGCGGCCGCGCCCACGGCGAGGAGCTGCGCGCCGCCGTCGCCGAGGCCGACCTGGTGGTCACCACCTACGCCACCGCGGCCCGCGACGGCGACGACCTCGCCCCGATGTCGTGGCGGCGGCTGGTGCTCGACGAGGCGCAGGCGGTGAAGAACAGCCGCGCCACGCACGCGCGCGCCGTGCGCCGCTTCGAGGCCGAGCACCGCGTGGCGCTCACCGGCACCCCGGTGGAGAACCGGCTCTCCGAGCTCTGGTCGATCATGGACGTGCTCAACCCCGGCCTGCTCGGCTCGGCCGACACCTTCCGCGCGCGCTACGCGATCCCGGTGGAGCGCCACGGCAACGGCGAGGCCGCCGCGCAGCTGCGCCGGGTGACCCGCCCCTACCTGCTGCGCCGGGTCAAGACCGACCCCACCATCATCGACGACCTGCCCGACAAGATCGAGGTCACCCAGCACTACCAGCTCACCCGCGAGCAGGCCTCGCTCTACCGCACGGTCGTCGACGACATGATGGAGAAGATCGAGGACTCCGAGGGCATCGAGCGGCGCGGCAACGTGCTCGCGGCGATGGCCAAGCTCAAGCAGGTCTGCAACCACCCCGCGCAGCTGCTGCACGACGGCTCCCCCGTCGGCCGCCGGTCGGGCAAGATCATCCGCCTGGAGGAGATCCTCGCCGAGATCCTCGACGAGGGCGACCGCGTGCTGTGCTTCACCCAGTTCACCGAGTTCGGCCACATGCTGGTGCCGCACCTGTCGGCCCGGTTCGACACCGACGTCGCGTTCCTGCACGGCGGCACCCCGAAGAAGCGCCGCGACGAGATGGTCACCCGGTTCCAGGAGGGCGACGGGCCGCCGATCATGCTCCTGTCGCTCAAGGCGGGCGGCACGGGCCTCACGCTCACGGCGGCCAACCACGTCGTCCACCTCGACCGCTGGTGGAACCCGGCCGTGGAGAACCAGGCCACCGACCGCGCGTTCCGCATCGGCCAGCGGCGCAACGTGCAGGTGCGCAAGTTCGTGTGCCCGGGCACCGTCGAGGAGCGCATCGACGAGCTGATCACCAGGAAGAAGGCGCTGTCGTCCATGGTCGTCGGCGACGGGGAGGGCTGGCTCACCGAGCTGTCCACGGAGTCGCTGCGGGAGCTGTTCGCGCTCGGCGGGGAGGCCGTGCAGGAGGAGGTCGGGGATGCCTGACCCGGACCCCTTCTGGTGGCGCGACGCCCAACCGGCCCGGCCGCGCAAGGTCGAGGGCGGCATCCAGATCCACAGCACCCGCGGCCAGGTGGCGCGCACGTGGTGGTCGAAGCGGTTCATCTCGGTGCTGGAGCAGCTGGGCGTCGGAGGGCGGCTGTCGCGCGGGCGCAGCTACGCCCGCGCCGGGCAGATCGTCTCGCTCGACGTCGACGTCGGCGGGGCCGTCGCGCAGGTGCAGGGCTCGCGGCCGCAGCCCTACCGGGTGCGACTCGGGGTGCCGGCGTTCGGCAAGGCGGAATGGGCGGCGGTGGCCCAGGCGCTCGCCGACGACGCCTCGTACGCGGCGGCACTGCTCAACGGCGAGATGCCGCGCGACATCGAGCGGGTGTTCGAGACGGTGGGGCTGTCGTTGTTCCCCGCCACCGAGCGCGACCTGGCGATGGACTGCAGCTGTCCCGACTTCGCCGTGCCGTGCAAGCACCTGGCCGCGGTCTGCTACGTCCTCGCGGAGCGCTTCGACGCCGACCCGTTCCAGATCCTCGCCCTGCGCGGCCGGCAGCGCGACGAGCTGCTGGAGGAGCTGCGCGTCCGGCGCTCCGCCGCAGCACCCACGCAGGGCGCCGACCTCGCCGGGGTGATGGACCGGTTCTGGACCGCGGCCGCGCTGCCCGAGCAGCTCGCGGGCCCGCGCACCCCGCCGGACGCCCTGCTCGACCAGGTGCCCCCGTTCCCGATCGAGGTGCGGGGCCACCCGGTCAGCGAACTGCTGCGCCCGGCCTACCGCGCGCTCGGGGCCGCGGAGTAGCGCTCCCGCGGGCCGAGCGTCGCGGTCAGCGCCTGGTCGAGGTCGGCCACCAGATCGCGGGGGTCCTCCAGCCCCACCGAGAACCGCAGGTGGCCGTACCGGCGGAACTCCTCCGGGTAGTACCGGGCCCGTTCGTCGTCGCCCGCCACGTGCACGATCAGCGACTCGTCGTGCCCCAGCGACACCGCCGACGTGATCACCCGCAACGCCGCGACGAACCGGTTCTGCGTGCCGGCGTCGCCGCGCACGGCGAACGCGAGCATGCCACCGAACCCGCCGTCGAGGGTGCGGGCGGCCACGGCGTGCTGCGGGTGGGACGGGAGGCCGGGGTAGGCGACGTAGGCCACGCGGGGGTCTTCGTCGAGGAACTCGGCCACGGCCTGGGCGTTGGCGCAGTGGGCCCGCATCCGCATCGGGAGCGTCACCGAGCCGCGCGTGATCAACCAGGCGTTGAACGGGCTGATCGCCCCGCCGACGTTGACCATCGCCTCCGAGCGCACGGCCTCGACCAGCGCCGTGCCCGCCTCGCCCGCGCCGATCACGGCACCGCCCATGGCGTCGCCGTGGCCGTTGACGTACTTGGTGAGCGAGTGGACGACGACATCGGCGCCGAGGGCCAGCGGGCGCTGCAGCACGGGCGTGGCGAACGTGGCGTCCACCGAGAGCGGCGCACCCGCGGCGTGCGCGATCTCGGCCACCGCGGCCACGTCGGTGATCCGGGTGGTGGGGTTGGCGGGGGTCTCGACGTGCACGAGGCGCGTCTCCGGCCGGATCGCGGCGGCCACGGCGGCGGGGTCGGAGGAGTCGACGAGCGTGGCGGTGATGCCGTACTTCGCGGGCAGCAGCTCGGTGAGCAGCCGGTACGTGCCGACGTAGGTGTTGTCGGAGCAGACGACGTGGTCGCCGGTGCGCAGCGCGGCGAAGAGGAGCCCGTGCACGGCGGCCATCCCGCTGGCGACGGCCACCGCGGCGGTGCCGCCGTCGAGCGCGGCGAGCTTCTCCTCCAGCCACGCCTGGTTGGCACCGCCGTTGCGGGTGTAGAGGCGGGTGCCGGTGCCCGACCAGGACAGCTCGGACGGGTCGTCGGGCAGGGCGTAGGAGTTGGCCATGACCAGTGGTCGGCGGATGGCCCCGCTCCCGGCGTCGACGGCGTTGCCGGCGTGCACGGCGAGCGTGGCGAGGTGCGGGGTGTCGGACACGCCTCCTTCGTACGCGACCGCGCGAAGCCTGTACGAACGGCACCCCCGTACCGCTCTATCGGACGAGGGTGCCGTTCGTACGATCAGCGCGGTGGGCCCGCCGGAGCCATCGGGCCGGGTGGTCTGCCGCGCCCCGGGCCCGAGGGCGGCGGCCGCCCGCGGGTGGGCACGGCCCGCCCCTGCACCCTTCGTGCCACGGGCCGCACTAGGCGACTGCCACCGGCTCGGCGAGCAGACCGCGGCGGTGCGCGCGCCGCTCGAACCACAGCGTGGCGAGCGGCGGGATGCTCGCGACCAGCGCGACGATCGTGACCGGCAACCGCCAGCGGAACGTGCGGGCCACCACGAGGGTGACCACCACGTAGGCCACGAACAGCGCGCCGTGGATCGGGCCGAACACCTTCACCCCGATGTCGTCGAACACCACGACGTACTTGAAGAACATTCCGAACAGAAGGCCGGCCCACGAGCACGCCTCGGCGATGGCGACGGCGCGGAACGCCCGCGCACCCGTGGACGGGGAGACGACAGCCACCCCTTCACTCTGCCGGACGCATGATCCCACCCGGATGGCGGGTACCGCACACGGAGAGTGATCTTGAACCTGAACCGCGGAGGCCTCAGCTCACGCGCCGGTGCCCGTCGACCACCGCGACGCGGTCGAACGACAGATCCACGCCGCCACTATCTCCCGCAGCGGGCCCGCCGGGAATGCCCGCACCGGCCTCCCGAGTGCGGTTCCGATCCGTTATCGGGCCCACCCCGACTCCTCCGTCCGGCCGGGCCAGGCGCCGGGCGGGCCGCACGCTTTCCCGGCGGCACGATCCATTCCAGCCCCGACACACCGGATCGGCCCCGGATCGGCCCCGGATCGACAATGCGCTCGGGCCTCCTTTATCATCGGCACCGAAATTCGTACCCACCCTTCTCCAGCGCCGGATCCCGCCTCAGGCGGGTTCCTCCGGCCTAGCCGGAGCAGTTCCGAAAGGCAGCATCCCGTGGCCAAGCAGACGACCGTCACCCTGGTCGACGACCTCGACGGCAGCGAAGCCGACGAGCAGGTCGAGTTCGCGATGGACGGCAAGTCCTACGAGATCGACCTGTCCTCGGCCAATAGCGCCAGATTGCGCGAGGCGCTCGCCCCCTTCATTTCCGCAGCTCGTCGCACGAGTGGACGCCGCCGTTCGGGTGGCGCGGTGGCCACGGCGCGGCCCAGCACCGACCGCGAGCAGAACCAGGCCATTCGCGAATGGGCCCAGCAGCAGGGGATGAAGATCTCGGAGCGCGGCCGGATCCCGTCCAACGTGCTCGAGGCCTACCACAAGGCCCACTGAGTCGCGCCACCGCCTCCGAGATCGCGAACCCGCGCATCAGCGCGGGGCCATCCGGATTGCGCCGTCGAGCCGGATGACCTCTCCGTTCAGCATCGGATTGGCCACGATGTGCGTCACGAGCGCCGCGTACTCCGCAGGATCCCCGAGCCGGGCGGGGTGCGGCACCTGATTGCCCAGTGAAGCCCGCACCTCGTCCGACGCGCCCGCGAGCAACGGCGTGTCGAAAAGGCCCGGCGCGATCGTCATCACCCGGATCCGCGCGTTCGCCAGATCCCGCGCCACGGGAAGCGTCATCCCCACCACGCCGCCCTTGGACGCCGAGTAGGCGGCTTGGCCGATCTGCCCGTCGAACGCCGCCACCGATGCGGTGTTCACGATCACGCCGCGTTCCTCGCCCACCGGCTCGTGGCGCAGCATCCGTTCGGCGGCCAGCCGGATCACGTTGAACGTGCCGATCAGGTTGATCTCGATGACGCGCGTGAAGTCGGCGAGCGGGAACGGGCCGTTGCGCCCCACCGTCCGGGCGGCGCCACCCACCCCGGCGCAGTTCACCGCCACGCGCAGCGGGCCGAGCTCGGCCGCGACGTCGAGGGCGGCGGTGACGTCGGCCTCGCTGCGGACGTCCGCGGGTGCGAAACGCACCCCGTCGCCGAGCTCGGCCGCGCGTTCGGCACCCGCCGACGACGGGAGGTCGACGATCACCACCCGGGCCCCGGCCGCGTGCAGGGCCGTCGCCGTGGCGAGCCCGAGGCCGGACGCCCCACCGGTCACCACTGCCACTCCGCCGTCGATGTCCACCGCGCCCGCCTCTCAAGATCCGTGTTCGACCGGCCCTGTCATACCACCCCCGCCCGCGGTCCGGGCGCCGTAGCGGCGGCGGGCCAGAACGGCCGCCACGGCCAGCGGCACCGACACCACGAGCGCCACCCGGAACACGGTCTCGAAGTCGGCCACGTCGGCGAACGGGGCGAGGCCCGCGGTGCCGATCGCGGCGCCGAGGAACAGCAGGGCGGCGAACAGCGCCACCATCGTGGCCCGCTCCGCCGCCACCACCTCGGTGGACCAGCTCTGCAGCGTGGTGTGCAGGAACGCCCACGACCCGCCGAGCAGCACGCCGGCGGCGGTGACGGTGGGGATCGACACCGTCACCGCGGGCACGGCCCACGCGGCGACGAGCAGGGCGGCACCGACGGCGGCCAGGCCCGGCGCCGAGAGGCGCCCGACCAGCACGCGGACGAGGCGGGAGAACACCACAGCGCCCGCCCCGTAGGAGGCCGCGACCAGCCCCCCGATCGCCGCCGACGAGCCGAGCGCCTGCACGGCGGGCGCCAGGTAGGTCACCACGCCCAGCACCACCACGCCCTCGACGAGCACGAGGCCGAGCACGATGAGCGCCCACCGGTGGCGCAGCACGGTGGTGATCGAGTTCAGCGGGCTGCCGGTGGTGGGCGGGCGGTCCGGCTCGGGCAGCCTGCGCAGCGCCACCCACAGCGCGGCCGCGCCGATCCCGGTGATCCCGGGCACCGTGCGCCAGCCGACCACCTCCGCGAGCACGCCCGCGCCGGCCGTGGCCACCGCGATGCCCAACGACGACGCGGTCAGGACCTCCGCGAGCGGGCGCTGGCGCACCCGCGCCTCCCACATGTCACCGACGTAGACGAGCGTCGCCGGCACCAGCGCCGCGACGCACCCGGCCGAGACGGTGCGGGAGACGCCCAGCACCAGCAGGTTCGGCGCGAGCGCCGACACCACCCCGGCCACCGCCGCCCCCAGCAGCGACACCCGCATCACCCGCACCCGCCCGATGCGGTCGCTGATCAGACCCCACACGGGCTGCATCAGGCCGTAGGCCAGGAAGTACGCGCTCGCCACCGCCAGCACCGCGACGAGCGGCTCACCGAGGTCGAGGCCGATGACGACGAGCATCGGGGGGAGGGCGAAGCGGTCGCAGGAGCTGGTGAGAGCGGTGAGCTGCAGCAACCGCAGCCTGCTCCGCTCGGCGGCTCTGCCGGTGTCGGTCGTCACCGTTCGACCATGCTCCCCGGCGGGCCGCTCCGCTGCCGGTGGCGAGCGTGAATCGCGCCACTGGTTAGCTTTGGACACGTGAGCGCCGATCTCGATCCCGAGGAGTTCCGCAGGCTCGGGCACGCCGTCGTCGACTGGATCGCCGACCACCGCGCCGGCCTCGAGAAGCTCCCGGTGCAGACCGGGGTGGAACCCGGCTGGGTGCGCGCGCAGCTGCCCGCCGCCCTGCCCGAGGACCCGGCTCCGCTGCAGGATCTCCTCGACACCGTCGACCGCGTCGTGGTGCCCGCGAGCACCCTGTGGCAGCACCCCCGGTTCTTCGGCTACTTCCCGGCCAACGCCTCCCTGCACTCGCTCCTGGGCGACGTGCTCTCGGGCGCGCTGGGGGCGCAGGGGATGCTGTGGTCCACCTCGCCCGCCACCACCGAGGTCGAGCAGGTGCTGCTGGACGGCTTCGCCGCCGCGCTCGGCCTCGACCCCGCGTTCACGTTCGCGGGCGGCGGGGGCGGCTGCATCCAGGACTCCGCGTCGTCCGCCGCGCTGGTGGCGCTGCTGGCCGCGCTGCACCGGGCGAGTCCGGGGTGGCGCGAGACCGGGGCCACCGGCGCCGAGCGGGTGTACGTCACGTCCGAGACCCACTCCTCGCTGGCCAAGGCGGTGCGGGTCGCAGGGCTCGGCGCCCGCGCGCTGCGCGTGGTCGACACCGCGCCGGGCTCGCTCGCGATGTCCCCCGACGCGCTGGCCGCCGCGCAGCGCGACGACGTCGCCGCCGGGCTGCGCCCGGTGCTCGTGTGCGCCACCGTCGGCACCACCGGCACCGGAGCCGTCGACCCGGTGCGCGCGGTGGCCGGCGTCGCACGCGAACACGGCGCCTGGGTGCACGTCGACGCCGCGTGGGCGGGCGTCGCCGCACTCTGCCCGGAGTTCCGCCACCTGCTCGACGGCGTCGAGCTCGCCGACTCCTTCGCCACCAACGCGCACAAGTGGCTGCTCACGGCGTTCGACGCCGGGTTGCTGTGGGTGCGCCACGCCGACGCGCTCCCGGCGGCGTTGTCGATCACACCGGAGTACCTGCGCAACGCCGCGTCCGAGTCCGGTGCGGTGGTGGACTACCGCGACTGGCAGGTGCCGCTCGGCCGCCGGTTCCGCGCGCTCAAGCTGTGGGCGGTGGTGCACGGGACCGGCCTGTCGGGGCTGCGGTCCCACCTGCGCGAGCACGTGGCGCTCGCCGCGGACCTCGCCGACCGGGTGCGCGCCGACCCGCTGTTCGAGCTGGGCGCCGAGCCGTCGCTCGCGCTCGTGTGCCTGCGCGTGGTGACGGGAGCCGGGCCCGAGGCCGACGACGCCGCCACCCGCGAGGTGCTCACCCGCGTCAACGCCTCAGGGGAGGCGTTCCTCACCCACACCGTGGCGGGCGGCCGCTACGTGATCCGGGTGGCCATCGGGTCGGTCTCCACCGGGCCCGAGCACGTCGACCAGCTGTGGCAGCGGCTGCGCAGCGAGGCGGTTGCGGTGGTGGGCCAGGTCTCCCCCTGAGCGCAGGCCCTCCCCGAACGCCAGCATGGTGGCTTTACTGGCACATTGCGCCAGTAAAGCCACCTTGCCGGCACAAGGGGCGGTCTCAGCCCCGGGTCAGCCCGGCTCGCCCCGCCGCTTGCGGTACAGCACCCACGCCAGGTCGCCGAGCGCGATGGCGGCCACCACCACCATCGCCCACGCGAGCAGCGGGAAGTCGTAGGCGAAGCCGATCCACGCCGCACCCACCGCGAACACGAGACCGAACGCCGCGAGCACCGCCCGCAGCGTCAGTGCGCTGTAGGTGGGTGCGGCGCCGCCGAAGCCCGCGGTGGGGTCGTGGTAGTCGGGCAGGCCCCGCTCGTAGTCGGCGCGGGTGCGCCGCCGCCTGCCGTCCTGCTGGCGCTCCATCATGGTTGCCGGGTACCCGCTCGGAACGGGTCAGGCCTCCTCGTGCTCCAGTTCGCCGTCGCCGCCGGGGATGCGGTGGCGCAGCAGCACGCGGCTGCCCCGGTCGTCGAAGCGGATGAGCACCGACTCGGACATGTGGTTCATCAGCGGGATCCCGCGCCCGCCCTCCGCGGGGCGGTCGGACGGCGGGCGCCAGCTGCCGTGGTCGACGACCTCGATGCAGAGGGTCCCCTCCTCCGTCCACAGGGTGAGCTCGACGATGCCCGCCTCGTCCGGACCGTAGGCGTGGCGCACGGCGTTGGCGGCGGCCTCGTCGACCGCGAGCACGACGTCGGCGACCTCCACCTCGGTGAGCTGCAGGGGGGCGAGCCAGGTCGAGAGCTCCCGCCGGATCACCGCGAGCTGGTTGGGGTCGGCGGGCCAGCTGCGGTGCACGAACTCGACGTGGCCGGGGGCGGGCCGGCGCGAAAGCTCCATGTCCGTCACGTTCCACCCCATCGGCGAGAAGCAAACGTCGCCGGGCGCCCCAAATCGTCCGGTGGCCCGCTCGTCGCGCACCGCGCACCGGCGGGCGCAAGCGTTCAGCGGGGCGGTCGCCGTCTGTTCCGCCGCCGAGTGTTCAGGGGGCCAGTTGCGGGGGTAGCTCCCCTGCATGACCGCGCACAGAACCGACGCGCCGAACGTGGACGTGCCGGCGCAACGCAGCCCGGCGGGGACCGGCACCGACCTGAGTGACGTGCCGACCAGCGAGCTCGTCCACCGGATGTCCACCCAGCTGTCCGACCTGGTGCGCCGCGAGCTGCAGCTGGCGCGCGAGGAGCTCACCGCCAAGGGCAAGCGGGCCGGCGCGGGCGCCGGGCTGGCGGGAGCCGGTGGCGTGGTGGCCGTCTTCGGCGTGGGCGCGCTCGTCGCGGCAGCCGTCGCCGGGCTCGCCACGGTGCTGTCCGTGTGGCTCTCTGCGCTGATCGTCGGCGTCGTGCTGCTGCTGGTGGCCGGCATCCTGGCGCTCACCGGGCGCGGGCGGCTGCGGCAGGCCGGGTCGCCGGTGCCGCAGGAGGCGGTGCGGGGCGTCCAGCACGACGTCTCCGCGGTGCGGAACGCGGTGCACCGATGACCCGCCCCGAGGGCGTCCCGGCCGAGGGCGAGGTCGTCGAGCGGGACGTCGAGCAGCTGCGGGCCGACCTCGGCCACACGGTCGAGGAGCTGGTCCACCGCGTCGACGTGCCGCAGCGGCTGCGCGAGAAGCGGGCCGAGACCACCGAACGCGTGCAGGCGGAGGTGGCCCGGGCCCGCGAGACGGTGGCGCAGAAGGCACCCGCGGTCCAGGACGCGCTGCGCGAGTCCCCCGCCGTGGTGGGCGGGGTGCTCGCGGCGTTCCTGCTGCTGTGCGTGCGCACGCTCGTGGCGCGCCGCCGCGCACGCCGGAAGGAGGACACCGGTGGAACGGGGTAGCTCGAAGCACGGGGCCCGCGAGGACGAGGCGCTCGCCGACCAGCTGGCCGGCGAGCTCGGCCCGGGCGGGTCGAACCGCGAGGAGTGGACGTCCGCGGAACCGCCCGCCGACGACGACCCGCCCGAGCGCACCGAGAACCCGGACACCGGGTGCTGAGCGCCGGGCGCCCCGTCAGGGGCGCGCGCGGCGGGCGAGCAGCCCGAAGCCCAGGGCGAACAGCGCCGCGACCACGGCGCCGACGGCCGTGACGCCGAAACCCACCTCGTAGCCGGTGATCGACGGCAGTGTGGCGCCCTCGGGCACGCTCGCGGCCAGCACGGCGGCGGCCACCGCGCCCGCGATGCAGGCGCCGAGCATCCGCACGAGGCTGTTCACCCCGCTGGCCACGCCGGTGCGGGCGGGGTCGACGTGCTCGATCGCCATCGTGGCGAGCGCGGAGTACGCCAGCCCGATCCCCAGGCCGAGCAGCGTCATCGCGGTCAGCACGTCGGTGACGTGGCCGTGCGAGAACACCAGCCACAGCTCCGCGGCCGCGGTGAGCGCCGACCCGATCGCCACCACGTGCGGCGCGGACAGCCGCCGGATCAGCAGGCCGGACGCCGGCGAGACGATCATCATCAGCAACGAGGCGGGCAGCAGGTAGAGGCCCGCCTCGAGGACCGACGCGCCGAACCCGTACCCCGCGGTGGCGGGGGCCTGCACGAACTGCGGTGCGAGCGAGAACCCGCCGAACATCGCGAACCCGAGCAGGAGGGACGCGACGCTGGCGCCGATCGTGCCGCGGTGGGTCAGCAGGCCGATGTCGACGAGCGGTTCCGCGGTGCGCCGCTCGACCGTCACCCAGGCGGCGAAGAGCACCACCGAGGCGGCGACGAGGCCCAGGGTCGCGGCGGAGGTCCACCCCCAACTGCGTCCCTCGGTGATGGCGAGCAGCAGCGCCACCAGCCCGCCCGCCAGCAGCACCGCCCCGGGGACGTCCGGGCGCCCGCCCTGCGGCGGCGTGGGGTCGTGCAGGTGGATCCGGCCGAGCACGAAGGCGACCACGGCGAGCGCGGCCATCACCCAGAACACGGCCCGGAAACCGGTGGTGTACTGCGCGATCACGCCGGAGAGCACCAGGCCCAGCCCGCTGCCGATGCCGATCGTGGCGCTGATCGTGCCGATCCCGGTGGCCAGCCGGTCGGGTGGCAACGCGCCGCGCACCACGCCGATGGACAGCGGGATCACGGCCACCGAGAAGCCCTGCACCACCCGACCGGTCAGCAGCACCGGCAGCGTGGTGGAAAGACCGGCGATCACCGAGCCGGCCAGCATGAGCAGGAACGACCCCAGCAGCACCCGCCGCCGCCCGTACATGTCGCCCAGCCGGCTGAACAGCGGCGTCGCCACCGCGCCGACGAGCATGCTGATCGTGAACGTCCAGCTGACCGCCGTCACGTCCGCGCCCAGCTCGGCCTGCAGGCGCGGGAGCAGCGGCAACACCGCGCTCTGCTGCAGGACGGTGACGGCGGAGCCGAACGCCGCCACGGCCACCACCGACCACCCCTGCCTGGGGGGTGCTGCCGGGGACGGGGCCACAGACGATGCCTGTGCCATCTCAACCCTTCGAATGGGTACCTTGAGTAAGTAACCGTCGTAGACTACCTACCTAAGTTAGGTAACAGTCAAGGGAGATTGTCGTGCACGACGACGGCGACGACCTGCTCGAGGCCGCCGGCTCGATGAGCAGGTTGGCGCGCATGTTCAAGCGCACCCGGGTGTACGAGCGCGCCTGCCTCGAGGCCGGGATCACGGTCGACCGCGTCGGCGTGCAGGTACTCAGCCTGGTCAGCAAGGCCGAGGAGCCTCCCAGCCTCAAGGAGCTCGCCGAGGCGATGCAGGTCGAGGGACCGCACGCCACCCGGCAGGTCCAGCGGCTCGTCGCCCGCGGGCTCGTCGAGAAGACCGTCGACCCCGGCGACCGGCGGGTGGCCCGGATCACGCTCACGCCCGCGGGCGCCGAGGTGATCGACCGCTACCACGCGGTGCTCAAGGACTGGATGCGCGCCGCCGTGGCCCACTGGCCCGCCGACGACCGCCGGCAGGTGTGCACGCTCGTCATGCGCTGGGCCGACGACATCGAGTCGTACTTCGACGCGCTCGACGAGCAGCCGCTCCCCCGGCCCTGACGGCCGGTCCCGGCTCGCCGGTCAGTCGGTGTGCGTCACCTTCAGCGCGTAGACGGCCACCGCCCCGGGCGTGCCCACCGCGTCGCCCTTCTCCGTGCTCGACTGCACGTACGCGCCGACCTTGAAGTACCAGCCCGTGCCGCTCTTGTTCAGCTCGGCCTTCTTCTCCCCGTCGTGGAAGACCTCCACCCGCCCGTCGGCCGCCACGATCCTCAGGTCGTAGGGCGTACCGAGCCGGTAGGCCGGGTCGAGCACGGTCTCGGTCTCCCCGTCGTCGGACTGCACGGTCAGCCGCTCGCCCTCCAGGCGGATCTGCAGCACGTCGTCGTCGCCGTCGTGGATCTGGGCCGCCACCACCTCCGGCTTCGCCTTCGGGGTGGCGATGATCGCCTCGCGCACCTCGAGCGTGTGCGTGCCGCCGGGGTTCGACCAGGAGGCCTTCTCCCCGTCGCGCATCTCGCGCAGCTCGGAGCGCGGGTACTTGCTGTTCTGCGTGGTGACGCCGCCGACCTTCGCCGTGAAGACAACACCGTTGCGCGACTCGTTGACCCGGAAGAACTCGTTCGTGAACGTGGACAGCGCCCCGGTGAGCACCTCCTGCGGGCTGCTCTCGTCGCCGGTCGGGAGCGTGAGCTTCCAGTCGCTGAGGTCGAGCAGGTCGGCGGGGACGTCGGCCGTGGCAGGCGCGAGCGGACCCTCCTGCGCCGGCGGGTGCTGCCCGACGATCTCGGGCAGCGGGGGCAGGGGCGGCACCGGGTCGAACTGCGCGGAGTCGAACTGCGCCGGGTTGAACAGCGCGGTGGTCGACAGCGCGGCGGCGAGCGCGGTGGCGAGGAGGGGGTGGCTGATCGTCATCACGGACGTCCCATCGGCCGGACTCACGTGGGGTGCACGTGAGTGGTGCGGGAGCGGACGATGCCGAACGGTAATCAGCTGATCGCGCGCTGTTCGGCTGAGTCACCCGAATGTGGATCACCTGGTCGCGCAGATCTTCGCGGGTGGGTCGCGGCGGTCAGATCGTCGCGTCGGCCGGGGTCTTGTCGTTGCGCAGGCCGCGCCACGCCGCGTGCCGCAGCCGCCCCTCCTTCGTCAGCACGCGGTAGACGACCTCGCCCACCAGCTCGGGGCGCACCCACCGGGCCTTGCGGGCCTCGGCGCGCGGGACCTCCTCGTCGAACGGGCTGTCCGGCTGCTCCCTGGCCTGCAGCTCGGGCAGCAGCGACCGCAGCGCGGCCTCGGTGAACCCGGTGCCGACGTGACCGAGGTAGCGCAGTGACCCGGTGGCGTCGTAGGCGCCCAGGAGCAAGGCGCCGATGGTCTGCGCGCGGCGCCCCTCCCCTGCCGTCCAGCCGCCGATCACGACCTCCTGCGTGTGCAGCAGCGCCGTCTTGATCCACGCCGTGGAGCGGCGGCCGGGCTCGTAGCGCGACGCGCGCCGCTTCCCGACCACGCCCTCCAGGCCGTGCGCCCGCGCGACCTCGAGCAGCTGCGCCCCGCTCACCCCCGCGGCCGCGGGCGGCACGCGCACCCGCGGGCCGGCGAGACCGAGGCCCTCGAGCAGCTCGCGCCTGCGGTCGTAGGTCTCGCGCAGCAGCGACACCCCGTCGACGTACAGCAGGTCGAACACCACGTAGGACACCGGGATGCGCTCGACGAGCTCGGGGTCCGGCGACCGGACGTGCATCCGGTGCTGCAGGGTGCCGAAGTCGGGCCGGCCCGACTCGTCCAGGGCGACGATCTCCCCGTCGAGCAGCACCGGGCGGCCGTCCAGGAGCGCGACGAGGTCGGCGAGCTCGGGATAGGCCGCCGTGACCTCGTTGCCGAGCCGGCTCTGCGCCCGGATGCGCTCGCCGGCGACGCCCGTGACGGCGCGCACCCCGTCCCACTTGAACTCGAACGACCACCCCGGACCCGCGGGCGGATCCCCGGCCGTGGCCAGCATCGGCGACACGGGCGGCGGGAGCGGATCGGGCGCGGCCATCCCGGGCAGCCTGCCCGGATCGCGGTGCCGACGCACCCCCGGGATGCCCGATCGGGTGGGCCGGCGGCCGCCTCTCGAGGGGTGGGGAAGCGGCCGCCGGCGGCACGGGAGGGCGGCCGGGGGTTCCGCCAAGCCGTGCTACTCCACAGTAACTGTTGCGCGCGCAATCGGGCGGATCTTCGTACCGGGATCGCAGGCTGTGTCGCGGCCCTAAGCTTCGGATGTGCCGGAGGACACAGAGCAGCTCGAGTCCGCACTCGACGCGGTCGCCGACGAGCTGTACGGCGTGCCGCCCGACGAGTTCGTCGGCGCGCGCGACGCCGCGGTCAAGCAGGCCCGCGAGCGGGGCGACCGCGAGCTCGCCAAGGCGATCGGCAGGCTGCGCAGGCCCACCAAGGCCGCGTGGCTGGCCAACCTGCTCGCCCGCCACCGCACCGCGCAGCTGGACGGGCTGCTGGGGCTGGCCGCCGGGCTCGCCGACGCCCAGCGCAGCCTGGACGGGGCGGCGCTGCGGCAGCTGTCCAGCAAACGCCACCAGCTCGTGGCCGCGATGGCCCGCGAGGCGGGCCGGCTGGCGCAGGAGGCGGGCGACCCCGCAGCCGAGAGCGTGCTGCGCGAGCTGCAGGGGATCCTCGACGCTGCCCTGGCGCGCCCGGAGATCGCCGAACAGGTCCGGTCGGGCCGGCTCACCCGCACGCTGAGCTACACGGGCTTCGGGCCGGAGTCCGACCCGGACGCGGTGCCCGCGCCCGCCGCGCCGGCTGCCCCGCCCGCCGAGGAGGAAGCCCCGGCGCCGCCGGCCGACGACGAGGCCGAGCGCGAGCGGCTGCGCGCGGAGCGGAACCGTCGCGCCGAGGCGCTCGCGGCCGCCGAGGACGAGGAGGCACAGGCCCGGGCGCAGGCCGATGCCGACGAATCAGCCCGCGAGGACGCCGCCACCGCCCGCGAGGACGCCCGCCGCCGGGTGGCCGAACTCCAGGCCGAGCTGGAGGCGGCCCGGGAGGAGGAGCGCGCCGCGGCCGCCGCCGCACGCGAGGCCGAGACCGCGGCGAAGGCCTCCGCCCGCGCCGTGGGCGTCGCCGCGTCGCGCACCGCCCGCGCCCGGGCCCGGCTGGAGGAGCTGGACGAGCGCTGACCGGGCACACTCGGCGGTGATGATCCCCGCCCTGCCCGACCTCCCGGTCCGCCCCGTGCTCCCCGACGTCACGGAGGCGCTCGCCGCCGCGGGCTCGGCGGTGCTGGTCGCGCCGCCCGGCACCGGGAAGACCACGCTGGTGCCGCTCGCGCTCGCGGGCGAGGTCCCGGGCAAGGTCGTGGTCGCCGAACCTCGGCGGCTCGCCGCGCGGGCCGCGGCCGCCCGGATGGCGACGCTCGCGGGCGAGGAGGTCGGGGAGCGCATCGGTTACGCCGTCCGCGGCGACGCGCGCACGTCGGCCGCCACCCGCGTCGAGGTCGTGACGTCGGGGCTCCTGTTGCGCCGCCTCGTCGCCGACCCGGAGCTGCCCGGCACCGCGGCCGTGGTGCTCGACGAGTGCCACGAGCGGCATCTGGACGCCGACCTGCTGCTCACGCTCCTGCTCGACGCCCGCGACGGGCTGCGCCCGGACCTGCGGCTGCTGGCCACCTCGGCGACGGTCCGCACGAAGCGGCTCGCCGAGCTGCTCGGGGACGCGCCGGTGCTGGAGGTCGCGGCGCGCACGTACCCGGTGGCCGTCCGGCACGTCCCACCGCGGCGCGGGGAACGCATCGAGGGCTGCGTCGCCCGGGCCCTGCGCGCCGCGCTCGACGAAGGCGACGGCGACGTGCTCGCGTTCCTGCCGGGCGCCGCGGAGATCCGGCGCACCGCCGCGGCGCTCGACGGCGTCGACGCCGACGTGCTGGCGCTGCACGGGCGGCTGCCCGCGGCCGAGCAGGACCGCGCGCTGCGGTCCGGCCCGCGCCGCCGCGTGGTGCTCTCCTCCGCGGTGGCGGAGTCGAGCCTCACGGTGCCCGGGGTGCGCGCCGTCGTCGACGCGGGGCTCGCGCGCGTGCCGCGCACCGACCACCGGCGCGGCCTCGCCGGGCTGGTCACCGTGCGCGTGTCGGCCGCCGTGGCCGAGCAGCGCGCCGGTCGGGCCGGGCGCGAGGCCCCGGGCCGGGTGCTGCGCTGCTGGCCGGAGGGCGAACTGCTGCCTGCCGAGCCGGAGCCGGAGATCCGCACCGCCGACCTCACCCGGTTCGCCCTCGACCTCGCCTGCTGGGGCACCCCCGACGGCGCCGGCCTGCGCTGGTGGGACACCCCGCCCGAGGGCCCGCTGCGCGCCGCGCACACCGTGCTGCACGCGCTCGGCGCCCTCTCCGCCGACGGCACGGGCGTCACCGAGCGGGGCAGGCGGATGGCCGAGCTGGGCCTGCACCCGCGCCTGGCCCGCGCCCTGCTCGACGGCGCCGAGGCCGTGGGGGCCCGCGCCGCCGCCGAGGTCGTGGCCCTGCTCGACGACGACACGCTCACCGCGGGCGTCGACGCCGACGGCGAGCTGCGGCGGCTGCGCTCCGGTGCGGCACCGGGGTCGGGCCGGTGGCGGGCGGAGGCCGCCCGGTTGCGGCGACTGGTCCGTGGCGGCCGGGGAGGCGAGGAGGACCTCGCGCTCGCCGTCCCGCTCGTGACGGCGCTGGCGCAGCCGGAGCGGCTGGCCCGCCGCCGCTCCCCCGGCTCCCGCCGCTACCTGATGGCCGGCGGCACCGCGGTGGAGCTGGCGCCGGGCACCCCGCTCGAGGACCACGAGTGGCTCGCGGTGGCCGTGGCCGAACGGACCCCCGGCGCCGACCACGGCCGGGTGCGGCTGGCCGCCGCGGCCGACCGCGAGCTCGCGCTGCGCGCGGCGCCCGCCCTCGTGGCGGAGGCCGACGAGGTGGCGTGGGTGCGCGGCGACCCGGCCGGGGTGGTGGCGCGCCACGTGCGGCGCCTGGGCGCCATCGTGCTCGACGAGCGCCGCATCGCCGATCCCCCGCCCGACGCGGTGCGCGACGCGCTGCTCGAGGGACTGCGCACCGAGGGCCTCGGCCTGCTGCGCTGGACCGACGGCGCCCGCAGGCTGCGCGACCGCATCGCCACGCTGCACCGCGTCCTCGGGCCACCCTGGCCGGACGTCTCGGACGAGGCGCTGCCGGCCGACCCCGATGCCTGGTGGGGCGGGCCGCTCGCGTCGGCCCGCGGCCGCGCCGACCTCGCCCGCGTCGACGCGGCGGGCGTCCTGCGCGGCCTCCTCGGCTGGCGCGAGGCCGCCACGCTCGACGAGCTGGCTCCCGAGCGGATCACCGTGCCCTCGGGCTCCCGGATCGCGCTGGACTACTCCGGGGAGCGCCCGGTGCTCGCCGTGCGGGTGCAGGAGGTGTTCGGCTGGGCCGGCGCCCCCTCCGTCGCGGGCGGCAGGCTGCCGGTGGTGCTGCACCTGCTGTCACCCGCAGGCCGTCCCGCGGCGGTGACCGCGGACCTCACGAGCTTCTGGGACACCGGCTACCCCCAGGTCCGGGCCGAACTGCGCGGCCGCTACCCCAAGCACGCGTGGCCCGAGAACCCGCGGGAGGCACCCCCGACGACCCGCCGCCGCCGCTGAGGCCCCGCTGCCCCCGGGGAGATGCCGGCAAGGTGGCTTTGCCGGCGTAATGCGCCAGTAAGGCCACCTTGCCGGCATTCAGAGCACTGCCTCCTCGGCGGTCTCGCCCGCGCCGTCGAGCTCGCGGCGCACGGTCTGCAGGAGCAGGGCGCCCGCCAGCACGACCACCGCCCCGAGCAGGAACGGCACGTGGACGCTCAGGTGCTCGGCCATCAGGCCGGCCGCGAACGGGGCCAGCCCGCCGCCGATGAAGCGGACGAACCCGTAGGTCGCCGACGCCACCGGCCGCGGCACCGGTGAGATGCTCATGACGGCGGTGGTGACGAGGGTGTTGTTGAGCCCGACGAACGCGCCGGAGAGGATCACCGCGCCGATCACGACCCACCGCGCACCGGGGAACGCGCCGATCACGGCGAGGAGCACGGCCACCAGCACGAGGCAGGCGGTGAGCGTGCGGGCGGTGCCGAAATGGCCCTCCAGCCACGGTGCGCCGAACACCGCGAAGATCGCCACGAGCACGCCCCAGGCGAAGAAGACCGCGCCGAGCTGCAGGGCGTCGAGGCCCATGAGGAACGGCGAGTAGCCGAGCAGGGTGAAGAAGCCCCAGTTGTAGAGCAGGCCGGTGAGGCTCGTGGTGCGCAGGCTGCGGTGCCGCAGCGCCGCGAGTGGTTCGCGCAGGGACGAGCGGTGCTCGGGCACGGGGGTGGGCGGCAGGAACACGACGGTGGCCACGAGGGCGATCAGCATGAGGACCGAGACGCCGAGGAACGGGCCGCGCCAGCTGATGTCGCCGAGCAGCCCGCCCAGGAGTGGCCCGGTGGCGATGCCGATGCCGAGCGCGGTCTCGTAGAGCACGATCGCGCCGGCGAAGCCGCCGCTCGCGGACCCGACGATCACGGCGAGCGAGGTGGCGATGAACAGCGCATTGCCCAGGCCCCAGCCGGCGCGGAACCCGACGATGCCGCTGATGCTGCCCGCGGCCCCGGCCGCCGCCGCGAACACGACGATGAGCACGAGCCCCGCGATGAGCGTGCGCTTGGCACCGATCCGGCTCGACACCACGCCGGTGACGAGCATCGCGACGGCGGTGACCACGAGGTAGCTGGTGAACAGCAGCTCCACCTGCGTGTGCGTGGCGTCGAGCTGGGTGGCGAGCGCCGGGAGGATCGGGTCGACCAGGCCGATGCCCATGAACGAGATGACGCAGGCGAAGGCGACGGCCCAGACCGCCTTCGGCTGCCGGAAGGGGCTGATCTCTGCGGTCACAGGGCACCACTATAGATAGCGTTGCTAATCATATACTGCGGCAGGATGACCGTTGTGACGCATCCCTCCCCCACCAGCACGCTCGTCCAGCTCACCGACCTGCACCTCGTGGCCGACGGCGACGACCCGCCCGGCGGCGTCGACACCGCGGCCGTCCTGGAGGAGGCGCTGCGGGCGCTCGAGGAGGCGGCGATCCGTCCTGCCGCGCTCGTGCTCACCGGCGACCTCACCGAGCACGGGCGGCCCGCCGAGTACCGCCGCCTGCGCGGGATCGTCGAGCCCGCCGCGGCCCGCCTCGGCGCCGCGCTCGTGTACGTGGCGGGCAACCACGACGACCGCGCCCCGCTGCGCGAGCACCTCCTGGACGCGGCGCCGTCGGCGCACCCGCTCGACCACGTGGTCCGGGTGGGCGACCTGCGGATCGTCGTGCTCGACAGCACCGTGCCCGGGCGCGCCCACGGCGAGCTGCGGCCCGCCCAGCTCGCGTGGTTGCGCGCCGAGCTCGCCGGGCCAGCGCCCGGGGGCACGGTGCTGGCGCTGCACCACCCGCCCCTGCCCAGCGCCGCGCCCCTGGCCGCGTCGATCCCCCTGCTGCGCCGCGACGAGCTCGCCGCCGCCGTCGCGGGCACCGACGTGCGGCTCGTGCTCGCCGGCCACACCCACGTCGTCAGCGCGGGCACG
Organism: Pseudonocardia zijingensis; assembly: GCF_042657305.1. Lineage (NCBI taxonomy): Bacteria > Bacillati > Actinomycetota > Actinomycetes > Pseudonocardiales > Pseudonocardiaceae > Pseudonocardia > Pseudonocardia zijingensis. Next base: position 130,433 of record NZ_JBHSKO010000011.1, read on the forward strand.
CTCGGCGGGGTGCCGGTCTGGACCGGCGGCCCGATCGCGGGCGCCTTCGACCCGCTGGCCCCCGGGGCCGCGCTGCGCACCCTCGCCACGCCGACCGCGAGCCGGGTGGACCTGTTCCCCGACGCGCTGATCACCACCAGCGTGCCCGTCGGCGCGCGGCGCCTCGTCGAGGTCCCGGAGGCCACGATGGAGCCGGAACTCGCCGCCTTCCGCGCCGCCTGGGCCGCCCCGATCGGGTGACCGCGTTCCGGTAGCGTGGCGCCCGTCACCGTCCGGAGCGAGGAGACCACGGGGAGCGCAGCGTGAAGGTCGCCCACCTCGTCCCGACCCTGCACCCGAACGGGCCCGAGATCGGCCTCACCGACCTCGCGGGCGCGGCCCCCGACGCCGGCCTGGAGCTCGTGGTCGTCGCGATCGCCGCCACGTCGGACACCACGCACGTGAGCGCCCTGCGCCGGCTCGGCGTGCCGGTCGTCGAGCTGGGCCTCGCCCGCTGGGACCCGCGCACCGTGGCGCGCACCGCCGCGCAGCTGCGCGCGCACGGGGTGCAGCTGCTGCACACCCACCTGCCGCCCGCGGACGTCGTGGGTGCCGCGGCGGCGCTGCGCAACCGGATCCCGGCCGTCTCCACGCTCCACCGGATCGAGAACCTGCCCGCCGACCGGGGCGACCGGCTCAAGCGCACCGCCCGCATCGTCGCCCGGCAACGCTTCATGGCCCGCACGATCGCGATCTCGCAGGTCCAGCTGGAGTGGTACCGCGGGCTCAGCGGCACCGGGCGCAACCTCGTCGTCGTGCCCGACGGCGTGGCCGATCCCGGCCTGCCCGACCCGGCCCTGCGGCGCGCCCGCCGCGCCGCGCTCGACGTGGCCGACCACGAGGTGCTGGTGGTCTCCAGCGCTCCGATGCGCCGCGGCGAGGGCCACGAGCTGCTGCTCGACGCCCTCGAGGCGCTGCCCGACGCGCTGCCGCTCGCGGTGGCGCTGGCCGGGGACGGCCCGCTGCGGCCGTGGCTGGAGTCGCGCGTCGACGCGATCCCCGACCTCGCCGGCCGCGTCCGTTTCGTGCACCGCCACCAGGACCCCGCGGGGCTGCTCGCCGCCGCCGACATCGTCGTGCACACGGCGCGCTCCGGTGCCGCGCCCACCGCGCTGCTGCGCGCCATGGCCGCGGGCGTGCCGATCGTCGCCACGCGGGTCGGGGGTGTGCCGGAGATCGTCACCCCGCCCACCGGCGTGCTCGTGCCGCTCAGCGCCCCCGCGCTCGTGGACGCGCTCGTCGGACTCACCGAGGACACCGCGCGCCGGGAACGGATGGCCGCGGCGGCACGGGCGCGGTTCCTCGCCGAGTACGACGCGGCCGGCTGGGCGCGCCGGCTGCGTCACGTCTACGACGAGGTGCTCGCGCGCACGCCCAGCCGCGCCTGACCGAAACGGGTCGACGCCCCACGGCCCCCGGGGCAGACTCACGCTCCGTGCCGGACCACGACGCGCCGCCCCTCCCCCCCGTCGATCACCATCCGCCGCGCCACCGCCGCCGACGTCCCGGCCATGGCCGAGGCCGACGGGCGCGCCTTCGGCAAGCACAACACCGACGAGCACATGGAGACGATCCGGCGGCTGTTCGACCCCGGGCGCTTCCTCGTGGCCCTGGACGGAGACGGGGACGAGGTCGTCGGCGTCACCGGCTCGTACCCGTTCGACGTGACGCTCCCGGGTGGCGCCGCGCTCCCGGCCGCGGGCGTCACGTGGGTGTCGGTGGCGGTCACGCACCGGCGCCGCGGCATCCTGCGCGCGCTCCTGGCCGAGCAGCACCGGGGGTTCGTCGCCGACGGCCTCCCCCTCGCCCTGCTCACGGCCAGCGAGGGCGGGATCTACGGCCGGTTCGGCTACGGGATCGCCACCGAGCACCGCGAGGTCGAGATCACGAGGCGGCGGGCCGTGTTGCGCCGGGACGTGCCCGACTGCGGCGGCGTGCGCCAGGTGAGCACGGCCGAGCTGCGCCGCACCGCCCCGGAGATCCACCGCCGCTGGGCGGCGCAGACGCCCGGTGCGCTGTCGCGCACCCCGGCCTGGTGGGACGTGCTGTTCGCCGACCGCGAGTGGCAGCGTGGCGGGGCGAGCGCGCTGTTCCACCTCGCCCACCGCGACGGCTACGTCTCCTACCGCATCGACCGGGCCACCCAGACCTGCCGCATCGTCGACATGGCTACCGCCACCGACGAGGCGTACACCGCGCTGTGGCGCACCCTGCTCGGCCTCGACCTCGTCGAGACGATCGTCGCCCGTTCCCTCGCACCCGCCGAACCGGTGCAGTTCCTCCTCGCCGACCCCCGGCAGGTGCGCACCGTCGCCCAGTACGACGGCATGTGGGCCCGCGTGCTCGACGTGCCGGCCGCGCTGTCGGCGCGCCGCTACGCCACCGAGATCGACGTCGTCCTCGACGTGTGGGACCCGTTCCTCGACCGGGGCGGGCGTTTCCGGCTGCGCGGCGGCCCGGACGGCGCCTCCTGCGAGCCCGCGCGGGACGGGGCGCCGCTCGTCGGGCTCGGGATGGCCGCGCTGGGCTCCCTGCTCCTCGGCGGCGCCCACGCCGGGTCGCTCGCGCGCGCCGGCCTCCTGGAGGGGGAACCGGCCGTGCTGCGCCGCGTCGACACGGCGTTCCGGGGCGAGCGCGCGCCCCAGCACGGCACCGAGTTCTAGAGGAGCACGTTCTAAGAGGAGCACGTTCTAGAGGAGCACGAACAGCAGGATGAGGCAGGCCGTCAGCAGCACCGACAGCAGCACCGAGCCGAGGCACCCGAGCCTGCGGCTGTAGAAGGCGATCACCGGCCGGGACCGGTCGATCGAGGCGGGTTCCGCATCCACCGCACGCGGATAGGGTGACCGGTTGTGCCCGATCCCGCCACCCCGGCTCCCCCCGTTCCCCGCCTCGACGCCCCCGAACTGCTCTCCCGGCTGCACGCCGCCACGGGCACGAACCTCGAGCTGATCGGGCCGCTGCCTGGCGGGCAGGTCGGAGCGGCGCTCGTGCGGTGGCCGGACGGCCACGAGAGCGTCCTCACCCACTGGGGCGACCCGTCGGACGAGGCGTGGGCGCGCATCGCGCGCACCGGGGAGCTGCTCGGCCTCGCCCGCGACGCCGGCATCCCGGCACCCCGCTACGAGCTGGTCACGCGGTTGGCCGACCGGATCGCGGTGGTGCAGGAACGGCTGCCGGGCGAGCCGCCGTCCCGGGTCGACCTCGCGCTGGTCGAGAACCTGGTGGCGATCGCCGGGCGCGGGGCGCGTCTGCTGCGCGAACGGGCCGACGTTCCCACCGCCGAGCTGCACCTGCTGCGCAGCGGCCCCGGCTTCTGCCTGCACGAGACCCTCGCGCAGTACGACGAGCGCACCCGGCGCCTGCTCGACCTCGTACGCCGCATCGGCGCCGCGTCGCCCCACCGGATGGCGGGCCACGACCTGGTGCACACCGACTTCCACCCCGGCAACGTGCTGGTCGACCGCACCGGCGCCGTCACCGGCGTCGTCGACTGGGACGGCGTGGCCCGCGGCGATCACCGGTTCGCACTGGTCACCCTGCGGTTCGACCTCGCCGTGCCCGGAGTCGACGCCCAGGACCGCTCGGCCCGCTCGGCGGCGGCGCGGTGGCTCGACAACCGCATCGACGACCTCCTCGACGCCGCCACGCTGCGCGCGTACTGGGCGCACATGGGGCTGCGGATGGTCGACTGGGCGATCCGCCACCACGACCCCGACGACGTCGACCGCTGGCTCACGGTGGCGGCGTCGCGGCTGGCATAGGGCGGGCCGGCGCAGGCGGGCTCAAGCCGACCGCGCGGAGGCCCGCCAGCGGCCCGGCGCCACCCCGTGGTGGCGCTTGAAGGCGGCCGCGAACGAGAACTCCGACGCGTAGCCCAGCGAGCGGGCCACGGCGGCCAGGCTCGCGTCGCCCGCTCGTAGCTCCTCGCGGGCCAGCGCCATCCGCCAGTCGGTGACGTAGGCCAGCGGCGCCAGCCCGAGGAGCCGGGTGAAGCGGCGCGCGAACGTCGCCCGCGACAGCGAGGCCTCGGCGGCGAGCGCCGCCACCGTCCACTCCCGGTGCGGCGCGGCGTGCACGGCCTGCAGCGCGGCGGCCACCCCGTCGTCGGCCATGGCGCGGAACCAGCCCGGCGCGGTGTCGAGGTCGGCCGCGAGCTGTTCGCGCAGCGCCTGCACCAGGACCACGTCGAGGAGGCTGTCGAGCAGCGCCTGCTGGCCGGGGCCCTCGCGCAGCAGCTCCCCGGCCAGCACGCCGAACGTGGCACTCAGGCCGGACCCGGGCTCCGGGCGCACCACGGTGAGCGGGGGCAACCCGGCGAGCAGGCCTGCGCACAGCTCGCCCTCGAAGCGGTAGGCGCCGCAGAAGAACGTGGTGGGCTGCCCCTCGTCGGCGCCGAAGCGCATCCGCACCGCACCGCCCGACGGCGGTGTGCGCGCCGGTGCGCAGCCGAACGGCTCGAGGCCGGCCGCCGGCGAGGCGGCCATGTGGTGCGGCGCCGGACCCCGGATCAGCACCACGTCGCCCGCGAGCACGCGCTGCGCCTCGCCGCGCTCGTGGGTCCAGGCGAAGGCCTCCCCACCGAGGATCCCGTGGATGGCGAGCTGGGCCGCCTCCGGGAACTCCACGCCCCAGTCGCCGCGCGCCGTGGAGTGCGAGAACGCGGCGCCCCGCGCGCGGGAGCGGCGCAGCAGATCGGTGAGCACGTCCACGAGATGAGACGATCCCATATCTTTTCGCGCCGATCCAGCATGGATGACCGCACGCGCCACGGGTTTCCTGGGTGGTGTTCACACCACGAGAAGGAGCGGCGACATGGCACTGGCAGTGCAGTTCGACGAGTACGGCGACATCGACGTGCTCCAGGTCCGGGAGGTGGCGCGGCCGGAGCCGGGACCCGGCGAGGTGCTGGTCCGCGTCCGCGCGGCCGGCATCAACCCCGGGGAGAACGCGATCCGCCTCGGCGCGTTCCACGACCGCTTCCCCGCGCGCTTCCCGTCCGGGCAGGGCAGCGACCTCGCCGGGCGCATCGAGGCCGTCGGCGCGGGCGTGCCCACGTGGGCGGTGGGCGACGAGGTGATCGGCTGGGTGGACACCCGGTCCAGCCACGCCGAGCTCGCCGTGGTGCCCGCCGAGCACCTGGTGCGCCGCGACCCAGAGGTGCCGTGGAAGGTCGGCGGCGCCCTGTTCGTCGCCGGGACCACGGCCCACGCGGCCGTGCACGCGGTCGGCGCCGGCCCGGGCGACACGCTCGTCGTGGCCGGTGCGGCGGGGGGTGTCGGCTCGATCGCGGTGCAGCTCGCCCGGCGGGCCGGGGCCACCGTGATCGGGCTGGCGAGCGCGGCCAACCACGACTGGCTGGCCGACCACGGCGTTGTCCCCGTGGCCCACGGCGACGGGGTCGCCGACCGCATCCGGGCCGCCGCGCCCGCCGGTGTGGACGCGTTCGTCGACACGTTCGGCTCCGGCTACGTCGACCTCGCGCTCGCCCTCGGGGTCGCGCCGGACCGGATCGACACGGTCATCGACTTCGCGGCCGCGGCACGCACCGGCGTCCGGACCGCGGGCAACGCCGAAGGGGCCCGTCCCGAGGTCCTCGACGAGCTCGCGAAGCTCGTGGCGGCGGGCGAGCTCGACGTCCCGGTGGCGGCGACCTACCCGCTCACCGAGGTCCGCGAGGCGTACCGGCAGCTCATGCGGCGCCGCACCCGCGGGAAGATCGTCCTGCTGCCGTGACGCCCGGCGCGCCGCGCGCGGACCGGGGTGGCAGGGTGTTCCCGTGTCCACCGCACGCAACCCCACGGCCGGGAACTCCGTCGCCGTCGTCACCGGAGCCGCCCGCGGCTTCGGCCGCGAGATCGCCCGCAGGCTCGTGGCGCGCGGCCACCGGGTGCTGATCACCGATCTGGACGCGGGCGCGGTCACGGCCACGGCCGGTGAGCTGGGCGTGGCCGCGGTGCCCGCCGACGCCCGGGTGCCCGCCGACCACGCCCGGGTGGCGGCCGCCGCGGCCGAGCTCGGCCCCGTGGGCGTGTGGGTCAACAACGCGGGCGTCCTGCGGGCGGGCCGCGCGTGGGAGCAGCCCGAGGAGGACGTCACGCTGCAGGTCGAGGTCAACCTGCTGGGCGTCGTCCACGGTTCCCGCGCGGCCGTCGAGGCGATGCGCGAGCACGGCGGGCACCTGCTCAACATCGCATCGATGTCGTCGCACGGGCCGGTGCCCGGGCTCGCCGTCTACGCGGCCACGAAGGCGGCGGTGCTCAGCTTCACCACCAGCCTGCAGGGCGAGCTGGCCATCGCGGGGGTGCCGGTCCGCGCGCACGCGCTCTGCCCGGACGCGGCCGACACCGCGCTCGTGCGCGACGAGCAGGAGAGCCCGGACACCGCGCTCCTGTTCTCCCAGCGCTCGCTGCTCACGCCCACCGCGGTGGCCGACGCCGCGATGGGTCTGCTCGACGGGCGCCGGATCGTGCGGTCGATCCCGGGCTACCGCTCCGGCGCGATGCGGATCGCGGGCGCTCTGCCCCGGGTGGGCCTGCCGGTGCTCGCCCGCCTGCGCGCACAGGGTGACCGCCGTCGGGTCGCGGGGTCGTGACCGGCCGGAGCAGGCGCCACGACCACGACGCGGGCGGCGACCCGCAGCTGCTCGCGGCGAAGGCGGCGCTGCGCGACGAGGTGTGGACGGCGCTGTCGGAGGCCGGGGTGGCGCGCTTCCCGGGAGCCCGCAACCGGATCTCGAACTTCACCGGCGCCGAGGCCGCGGCCCGGCGGCTGGCCGGGACGGACGCGTGGGCGGCGGCCGCCACCGTCAAGGCCAACCCGGACTCCGCGCAGCTGCCGGTGCGGCAGCGGGCGCTCGAGGACGGCAAGACCGTCTACATGGCGGTGCCGCGCCTCGCCGAGCCCGAACCGTTCTTCCTGCTCGACCCCGACCACCTGGCCGACCCGCCGCGGCGCGCCGCCTCCATCGCCGGGGCCACGCGCTCGGCGCGCCGGGTGGCGGTTGCCGACCTGGAACCCGTCGACCTCGTCGTGAGCGGGTGCGTCGCCGTGGGCGAGGACGGCGCCCGGCTGGGCAAGGGCGGCGGGTTCGCCGACCTGGAGTTCGCGCTCGCCACGGCGGCCGGGCTCGTCGGCCCCGACACGCTCGTGGTCACCACGGTGCACGAGTTGCAGGTCCGCCCCGCCGGGGCGATCCCGACCGCGCCGCACGACGCGCCGGTCGACCTCGTCGTCACCCCGGACCGGGTGATCGACTGCCGGGAGCGGCGGGGCCCCCGGCCGGTCGAGGGCATCCGCTGGTCCGAGCTCACACCGGAGAAGATCGGGGCGATCCCGCTGCTGCGGGCGCTCCAGGAGGGAGCGGTCCGATGACGGGCACCACACGCGTGCGGCTCGCGTACGGCGAGAACGGCCTGGCGGTGGACCTGCCGGCCGAGCGGACCACCGTGGTGGAGCCGGTCTACGTGCCGGGCGCGGCCGACCAGCGCGACGTGCTGCGCAGCGCCCTGCGGGAGCCGGTGGCCGGCCCGCCGCTGCGCGAGATCGCCCGGCCGGGCCAGAAGGTCGCGATCTCGATGTGCGACGGCACCCGCGCCCAGCCGCGGCACCTCATGATCCCGGCCGTGCTGGAGGAGCTCGACGGGATCGTCGATCTCGACGACGTCGTCATCCTCGTCGCCACCGGCACGCACCGGGGCAACACCGACGCCGAGCTGCGGGCGATGCTCGGCGACGCGGTCGTCGACGCCGTCAGCGTGGTCAACCACGACGCGCGCGACCCGTCGTCGCTCGTGCACCTCGGCACCCACGGCGACGGGGTACCGGTGTGGCTCGACCGGCACTGGGTGGAGGCCGACCTGCGGATCACCACCGGGTTCGTCGAGCCGCACTTCTTCGCGGGCTTCAGCGGCGGCCCGAAGCTCGTGGCCCCCGGCCTCGCCGGGCTCGACACCGTGCTCACCCTGCACGACGCCCGCCGCATCGGGCACCCGCAGGCCACCTGGGCGGTGTGCGAGGGCAACCCGGTGCACGACGACATCCGCGCCGTCGTCGGCGCCGTCGGCCGGGTCGACTTCGCGCTCGACGTCGTGCTCAACCGCGAGCAGCAGATCGTCGAGGCGTTCGGCGGCGAGCTCTTCGCGATGCACGCCGCCGCGCGGGAGGCGGCCAAGCGCCTCGCGATGCGCCCGGTGGACGGCCGGTTCGACGTGGTCGTCACCACCAACGCGGGCTTCCCGCTCGACCAGAACCTCTACCAGGCGGTGAAGGGCATGTCGGCGGGCGCCACGGTGGTGCGCGACGGCGGCACGATCGTCTGCGCCGCCGAGTGCCGCGACGGCTTCCCCGACCACGGCTCGTACCGGGACGTCCTGGTGTCCGCGCCGTCGCCGCGAGCCCTGCTCGACGCGATCGAGGCCCGTCCGCAGACCGTGCCCGACCAGTGGCAGGTGCAGGTGCAGGCCAAGGTCCAGAGCCTGGCCCGGGTGGTGATGCACACGTCGTACCTGTCCGACGAGGCCCTCGCCGCCGCCCACCTCGAACAGACCGGCGACATCGCGGGCACCGTGGCCGAGGCGCTCGCCGCCGCCGGGCCCGACGCGCGCGTCTGCGTGCTGCCCGAGGGACCGCAGACGATCCCTTACCCCGCCTGAGGCTCAGCGGTTGGGATCGCGGTCCGATCCCTTCTCCGCCCACTCGCGGTCGGCCCGGTCGGCGGCCTCCGTGCGCTCCCGCGCGATCTCCAGCGCCCGCGCCGCGGTCTCCCGGTCCGGGTACGGCCCGAGCCGGTCGGCCGCACGGCAGCCCTCGACGGGCTCCACCGTGCCGTGCTTCAGGCAGTAGAACCATTGCTCGTCAGCCATACCCGAAGCCTGTCATCTCGGCTCGGTTCGCGCAGGGCCCGCACGTGCGAGCATGTGCGCCATGGTGGAACCCGCACAGGCGCCCGTGATGACCGACGTCGCACGGCTGGCCGGCGTGTCCCACCAGACCGTGTCCCGCGTCGTCAACGGCTCCCCCCACGTCAGCGAGCCCACCCGGGCCCGCGTGCTCGCCGCGATGGAGGAGCTCGGCTACCGCCGCAACGCCGTGGCGCGGGCCCTCGCCACCCGCCGGTCCGGCGCCCTCGGCGTGATCACCTTCGACACCGTGCTCTACGGCCCGGTCAGCACCCTCTACAGCATCGAGCAGGCCGCCAGCACCGTCGGCATGGGCGTCAGCATCGCGGTGGTCGAGCGCATCAGCTCCGAGGCCGTGGAACGCGCCCTGATGCGGCTGCAGGACCAGTCCGTGGAGGGCGTCGTCGCCCTGGCCGCCCAGCTCGACGCCGTGGACGTGCTCACCGCGAAGCTGCGGCCCGTCCCCACCGTGTTCGTCGGCGGCCTGCTCGGCGGCGGTGGCCGCGGCGAGGTGCCGTCCGTGCCCGCGATCGGCATCGACCAGCGCGGCGGCGCCGCCCGCGCCACCCGCCACCTGCTCGACCTCGGCCACCGCACCGTCCACCACGTCGCCGGCCCCGCCGACTGGCTGGACGCCCGCTGGCGCGTCGAGGGCTGGCAGGACGCGCTCGTCGAGGCCGGGGCGCCGCTCACCACCCCCGAGGCCGGCGACTGGAGCGCCCGCTCCGGCTTCGCCGCCATGCAGCGGCTCCTCGCCGCCGACCCGGACCTCACCGCCGTCTTCGCCGCCAACGACCACATGGCGCTCGGCGCCCTGCGCGCGCTCGACGAAGCCGGCAGGCGCGTGCCGCAGGACGTGAGCCTCATCGGGTTCGACGACGTGCCGGAGGCGGAGTTCTTCCGCCCGCCGCTCACCACGGTGCGCCAGCACTTCCCCGAGGCCGGCCGGCGTGCCGTCCGCCTGCTGCTGGACATCATCCGGCCGGACGAGGCGGAGAACTTCGGCCCCGGCCCGGGCACCGACCTGGTGCCCACCGACCTCGTCCTGCGCCGCAGCACCGGCCCGGCGCGCTGAGGACGCCGCCCGCGTCAGCGCAGGCGCCGCACGACGGCGCGCAGGCCGGCCACGGCGGCGACGATCACGAACAGCGGGATCGGCAGGCAGCACCCGCAGCCACCCACCGACACGTCCGTCCCGCGGCGGATGCGCGTCGAGTAGTACGGCACGGGCCCCCAGAACCCGAACCGCCCCCGCGGTCGGGCTGGGAACCACCGCCGCGGGCCTGGGCGCTCCGGACGGTCCATGCCCCCCGACTATCCGCCCAGGCCGCCCGCACCCGCGCTGACACACGCCCACCGGCCCTCACACACCGACTGCAACCGATGTGCCAGCCCCACAACCGATGTGCCAGCACCACCGAGGACCACCCCGGCGCCGCGGCCCCATCGGCGGCCGCAGCCGGCCCGCGCGGCGTGATATCAGAGGAGTTGCTCCCACCCGTCTTGACAACCCGCCGACCCACCGCGATTGTGAGCGCTAACAACGCCGTTCGACGGGAGTGAGCACCGTGCCGAGTACGCCCGCACCGAGCCCGCCCGCGCCCCACCCGAAGCAGCCCGAGGGCGCCGTGACCGTCGGCATCGACTTCGGCACGCTGTCCGGGCGCGCGGTGGTCGTCCGCGTGTCCGACGGCGCCGAGCTGGCGAGCGCCGTGCACCCCTACCCCCACGGGGTCGTCGACCACACCTTGCCCGCCACCGGGGCCGCCCTGCCGCCCGACTGGGCGCTGCAGATGCCCGGCGACTGGATCGAGGTGCTCAAGGTCGCCGTGCCGAAGGCCGTGGCCGCGGCGGGCGTCGACCCGCGCGACGTGATCGGCATCGCCACGGACTTCACGGCGTCGACCGTGCTGCCGACGCTCACCGACGGCACGCCGCTGTGCGAGCTGCCCGAGTTCGCCTACCGCCCGCACGCATACCCGAAGCTGTGGAAGCACCACGCCGCGCAGGGGCAGGCCGACCGGATCAACCGGGTCGCCGCGGAGCGCGGGGAGGCCTGGCTGGCCCGTTACGGCGGCCGGATCTCCAGCGAGTGGGAGTTCGCGAAGGCGCTGCAGCTGCTCGAGGAGGACCCCGGGGTCTACGCGCGCACCGAGCGCTGGGTCGAGGCGGCCGACTGGATCATCTGGCGCCTGAGCGGCACGTACGTCCGCAACGCCTGCGTCGTGGGCTACAAGGGCATCTACCAGGACGGTCGCCATCCCGACCGCGACTACCTCGCGGCGTTGAACCCGGACTTCGCCGACTTCGTCAGCGACAAGCTCGAGCACCCGATCGCCCAGCTCGGCGAGCGCGCCGGCGGGCTCACCGCGGAGGCGGCGGCCTGGACCGGGTTGCCCGAGGGCATCGCGGTGGCCGTCGGCAACCTCGACGCGCACGCCACCGTCCCGGCCGCGAACGCCCTCGAACCCGGCCAGCTGGTGGCGATCATGGGCACGTCGACCTGCCACGTGATGCTGGGCGAGCGGCTCGCCGAGGTGCCGGGCATGTGCGGGGTGGTCGACGGCGGCGTCCTGCGCGGGACGTGGGGCTACGAGGCCGGGCAGAGCGGCGTCGGCGACATCTTCGGCTGGTTCGTCGAGACGTCGGTGCCGCCGGAGTACCACCAGCGGGCCGCCGAGCGCGGCATCGACGTGCACGACCTGCTCACGGAGCTGGCCGCGCAGCAGCAGGTGGGCGAGCACGGCCTGGTCGCGCTGGACTGGCACTCGGGCAACCGGTCGGTGCTCGTCGACCACGAGCTGTCGGGCGTGATCGTCGGGCAGACGCTCGCCACCCGGCCCGAGCACACCTACCGCGCCCTGCTGGAGGCCACCGCGTTCGGCACGCGGACGATCATCGAGGCCTTCGAGGCCTCCGGGGTGCCGGTGCGGGAGCTGGTGGTCGCGGGCGGGCTGCTGAAGAACCGGTTCCTCATGCAGCTCTACGCCGACGTCTGCGACATGCCTCTCTCGACGATCGTGTCCGAGCAGGGCCCCGCGCTCGGCGCCGCGATCCACGCCGCCGTCGCGGCCGGGGCGTACCCGGACGTCCGCGCCGCCGCCGCCGCGATGGGCGGCTCCCACCGCAACGCCTACACCCCCGACCCGCAGCGGGCCCGCGCCTACGACGCGCTCTACGCCGAGTACCGCCGCCTGCACGACTACTTCGGACGAGGAGAGAACGATGTTCTGCACCGGTTGCGCGCGATCCGACGGGAAGCGGTGAGCAAGTGACCTCTGCCGTCCCCGAGTCCGCGAAAGCCACCGTCGACGAGCTGCGCGAACGCGTCGCCGCCCTGCACGCGGTGCTGGTGCGCTACGAACTGGTCGTGTGGACGGCGGGCAACGTATCGGCCCGCGTCCCCGGCCACGACCTCATGGTCATCAAGCCGAGCGGGGTCTCCTACGACGACCTCACGGCCGACCGGATGGTCGTCTGCGACCTGCACGGCCGCCTCGTCGAGGGCGACTACTCCCCCTCGAGCGACACCGAGGCGCACGCCTACGTCTACCGGCACATGCCCGCGGTCGGCGGCGTGGTGCACACGCATTCGAACTACGCGAGCGCGTGGGCGGCGCTGGGCGAGGAGATCCCCTGCACGCTCACGGCGATGGCCGACGAGTTCGGCGGCCCGATCCCGCTCGGCCCGTTCGCCCGCATCGGTGACGACGCGATCGGGCGCGGCATCGTCGAGACGCTGTCGGGCCACCGCTCGCGCGCCGTGATCATGAAGAACCACGGTGTGTTCTCGATCGGCCCGGACGCGAAGGCGGCGGTGAAGGCGGCCGTGATGTGCGAGGACGTGGCGCGCTCCACGTTCATCGCCCGCCAGATGGGCCCGCTCGTCCCGATCCCGCAGGACGACGTCGACGCGCTCTACGACCGGTACCAGAACGTCTACGGCCAGCAGGGGGGACGCAGGTGACGGCGCAGGTCTGGTTCCTGACGGGCAGCCAGGGCCTCTACGGCGAGGAGACGCTGCAGCAGGTCGCGGAGCAGTCCCAGGAGATCGCCAAGGAGCTCGGGGCGGCCCTGCCCGTCGAGCTGTCCTGGAAGCCGGTGCTCACCAGCAGCGAGGGCATCCACCAGGTGATGCTCGCGGCGAACGCCGACCCGCACTGCATCGGTGTGATCGCGTGGATGCACACGTTCTCGCCGGCGCGGATGTGGATCCACGGTCTCGACGCCCTGCAGAAGCCGCTGCTGCACCTGCACACGCAGGCCAACCGCGAGCTGCCGTGGGCCACCATCGACATGGACTTCATGAACCTGAACCAGGCCGCCCACGGCGACCGGGAGTTCGGGTACGTCCAGGCCCGGCTCGGGGTGATCCGCAAGATCGTGGCCGGGCACGTCTCGGACGCGCGCGTGCAGCGCGAGACCGCGGTGTGGACGCGGGCGGCGAAGGGCTGGGCGGAGATCCGCTCGCTGAAGCTCGCGCGCTTCGGCGACACGATGCGCGACGTCGCCGTCACCGAGGGGGACCGCACCGAGGCGCAGTGGCGCTGGGGCGTCACCGTCAACGGCTACGCGGTCACCGACCTCGCCGACGCCGTGCACGCGAGCCTCGACGGCGAGGTCGACCGCCTCGTCGCCGAGTACGAGGAGCGCTACGAGGTCGTGCCTGAGCTGCGCCGCGGCGGGGAGCGGCACGAGTCGCTGCGCTACGGCGCGCGCATCGAGCTGGGCCTGCGCGCGCTGCTCGAGCGCACCGGCGCGAAGGCGTTCACCACGAACTTCGAGGACCTCGGCGCGCTGCGCCAGCTCCCCGGGCTCGCCGTGCAGCGGCTCATGGCCGAGGGCTACGGGTTCGCGGGCGAGGGTGACTGGAAGACCGCCACCCTGCTGCGCACGCTCAAGGTCGCCGCGGAGGGCCTGCCCGGCGGCACCTCGTTCATGGAGGACTACACCTACCACCTGGGCCCGGGCACCCCGAAGGTGCTGGGCGCCCACATGCTGGAGGTGTGCCCGTCGATCGCGGCGGGCACCCCGCGCGTCGAGATCCACCCGCTGGGCATCGGCAACCGCGAGGACCCGGTGCGGATGGTGTTCGACACCGCGCCGGGCGAGGGCTTCGTCGTCGGCATGTCGGACATGGGCGACCGGTTCCGGCTCGTGCTCAACGAGATCGACGTCGTGCCCGCCGACGAACCGCTGCCGAACCTGCCGGTCGCCCGCGCGGTGTGGGAGCCTCGACCCGACCTCGCCACGTCCGCGGAGACGTGGATCATGGCGGGCGGGCCGCACCACACGGTGCTGTCCACGGCGCTGTCCACCGGCGAGGTCGCCGACCTCGCCGAGTTCGCCCGCACCGAGCTCGTCGTGATCGACGCCGACACCCAGGTCCGGCGGTTCCGGCAGGAGCTGCGGTGGAACCAGGCGTACTACCGGCTGGCCGGGGGGCTGTAGAGGAGTGGCCATGGACGTCATGTGGTTGCGCAGCAGCACGCTCGAGGTCGGCGTGATCACCTACGGGGCGCGGATCGTCTCGGTCCGCACCCCGGATCGCGACGGCCGGTGGGACGAGGTCACCCTCGCCCTCCCCGACCTCGACGCCTACCGGAACGCGTCCGGTTACCTGGGTGCGAGCGTGGGGCGCTACGCGAACCGGATCGCGGGGGCGCGGTTCACGCTCGACGGGGTGGAGTACCGCATCCCGCCGAACGAGGGCGAGAACGCGCTGCACGGCGGGCCGAAGGGCTTCGACTCCTACGACTGGGCCACCGACGGCCCGGACGGGGCGTCGGTCACGCTGCGCCACACCAGCCCGGACGGCGACAACGGCTTCCCCGGCACGCTGGAGACGGCCGTGACCTACGCCGTCGACGGGCCGGCGCTCTCGATCACCTACACCGCCACCACGGACGCCCCCACCGTGCTCAGCCTCACCAACCACGCCTACTGGAACCTCGCGGGCGGCGGCACCGCGGAGGACCACGAGGTGCAGCTGCACGCCACGCGCGTGCTGCCGGTGGACGACCGCTCCCTGCCGACCGGCCCGCCGGTGCCGGTGGAGGGCACCCCGCTGGACTTCCGCTCCCCGGCCCGCATCGGCGCCCGGATCCGGGAGGGCCACCCGCTGCTCACGGCGGTGCGGGGCTACGACCACGCGTACGTGATCGACGGCGCCCCGGGCGAGCTGCGCCCGGCGGCCCGGGTGGTGGAGCCGCGCACCGGCCGCACGATCGAGCTGCAGACCGACCAGCCGAGCGTGCAGTTCTACACGGCCAACATGCTGGGCGGCACCCTCGTGCTGCGCGACGGGATCACCGCCCGCCAGAGCGACGCGTTCTGCCTGGAGGCGCAGGGGCTGCCGGACGCACCGAACCACCCGGACTACCCGTCGGCGGTGCTGCGGCCCGGGGAGCGCTACGTCGCCCGGACGGTCTTCACGTTCTCCACCGAGTAGCCGCGGCGAGCCCGTCCGGCGTCGTCAGATAACGTGCGCCGGATCGGCAAGGTGCAGGGGGAGACACGGTGAAGCGTGGTGACCTGATCGCCGGGCGCTACCGCCTCGACGCCGAGAGCGGCTCTGCCGCCACGGGCGAGGTGTGGCGCGCGACCGAACAGGGGTCGGAGGCGGTGGTCGCCCTGACCCGCGTGCGGCTGTCGCAGATGCCGCCCGACCAGCGGGAACGCGTCCGGGGGCGGCTGCGCGGCGAGGTGGGCATCGCCTCGCTGCTCGACCACCCGAACATCGCATCGGTGCACGGGCTGGTGGAGCACGAGGGCGATCCGTGGGTGGTCACGCGGTTCGTGGGGGCCCCGAGCCTCGCCGAGCTCACGAGCAGCGGGCCGATCCCGCCCACCCGCGCCGCCGCGATCGGCGCGCAGGTGGCCGGCGCGCTGGCCTACGCCCACTCCCCCGGCCTCGGTGTCCTGCACGGTGGTGTGTCGCCGCGCACCGTGCTCGTCGGGTCTGGCGACCAGGTCTTCCTCACCGGCTTCGGGATCCCCACCCCGCACGGGTCGCCGACCTACCTGCCCCCCGAGGTGGTGAACGGGATGGAGGGCGGCCCGCAGGCCGACGTCTTCTCCCTCGGGGCCACGCTGTACGCCGCGGTGGAGGGCAGGCCCCCGTGGGGCGACGGAACCCCCGAGCAGACCCGTGCCGCCGCGATGAAGGGGGTCGTCGACCCGCCGCGGCGGGCGGGGGCGCTGGGGCCGGTGCTCACCCGCATGCTGGAGAGCAGGCCGCGCGAACGGCCCACGGCGGCCGAGGCCGCCCAGCTGCTCGGCGAGGTGGCGCGCGGCGGCGGTGACGCCGGCGGCGGGGGCTCCCGCAAGCGGTGGCTGTGGGTCGCGGCGGCAGCGGTCGTCGTGCTGGCGCTGGTCGGCGTGGGGCTGGTCGCGTGGCCGAGCAGCAACCCGGAGCTGGTGGCCACGGGCCCGGGCCCCACGCTCGGCGATCCCGCCACGGCCGACCCGTGCGCGCTGCTGAGCACCGACCACCTCAAGCGCTTCGGCAAGACCATCCTCGAGACCGACGGCGGGAACTTCGACCGCTGCGACGTCTACATCGAGAACGGGGCCGACCGGGCCGTGGCCCGGCTGCAGCTGTCCGCGGCCAGCGCGGCCCCGCCGCAGGGCGAGGTCGAGCAGCGCGACGGCCTGCTGCTCGTGCGCGGCGCCCCCACCCCCGCAGCCCCGGGCACCGTCGCCGAGTGCGTCCGCACGCTGCGGCTCACCGACGGCCACGACATCCGCGTCGTCGGCCAGCTCCTGGTGGGAGCCGGCCCGGAGCCGTGCGCGGTGGCCGACGTCGCCACCGACACGGCGCTCATCGTGCTCGCCAGCGGCTCGGTGCCCCGCCGCCCGGCCGCCTTCCCCGCCCGGTCGATCGCCACGGTCGACGCCTGCGGGCTGCTCGACCGGGCCGTCGTCACGCGGGTGCCGAGCCTGGAGACCGCCGAGGCCGACCCCGGCTACGCCGGCTGGGACTGCGACTGGGAGAACGCGACCACCGGCGCGTCCATCGTGGTCACCTACGACCGCGACAACGAGATCCGGCCGGAGGCCGGTCGGCGGGTACGGATCGCGGGCCGCGACGCCGCCGTGCAGCCGGACGCGGACGCCGCCGGGTGCGACGTCACGATCGCCTACGGCCCCTACACCCGCCCGAACGGGGACCCGGCGCAGGAGCTGCTGGTCGTGAAGGTCGACCAGCCCGCCCCGGTCCCCGACCCGTGCGTGCTCGGCCAGGAAGTCGCCACGGCCGCCGTCCAGCGCCTGCCGAAGGCGCCGTAGCGCGCTCATTGGACCCACAGGCCCGGCTCTGAATGGACCTCCGGCGAGGACCATTACCGGGCCAGCCTGGGGTCCATGACGATCCGAACCGAGACCAGGACCGGCGCCCTCGCCATGGGCTCCGTGGCGATGGCGAGCGTCGGCGGCAGCGTCGCCGTGTCCGGTGTGCTCGCCGACGCGCCGCTGTTCACCGTGCAGGCGATCCGCTACGCCGCGGCGTCGTTGCTGCTGCTCGCCCTGGCCCGCGCCGCACGGGTGCCGATCCGGATGCCGCGCGGCACCGAGTGGTTGTGGCTCCTCGGCGTGGCCGCCCTGGGGCTCGTGCTGTTCAACGTGGCGCTCGTGCGCGGCTCGGAGCACGCCGAGCCCGCCGCGATCGGGGTCGCCGTCGCGTGCGTCCCGGTGGTGCTCGCGCTCGTCGGCCCGCTGCTGGAGGGCGGGCGACCGGCCCGGAGCACCGTGCTCGCCGCGCTGGTCGTCACGGCCGGGGCGGTGCTCGTGCAGACCGGTGGACGCACCGACCTCGCCGGCCTGGGCTGGGCGGCCACGGTGCTGGCCTGCGAGGTCGGGTTCACCCTGCTCGCCGTGCCCGTGCTGCGGCGGCACGGGGCGTGGGGCGTGTCGGTGCACACCTGCTGGATCGCCACCGCACAGCTGGGCGTGCTCGCGGCGGCCACAGAGGACCCCGCGGCGCTCACCTCGCTGCGCGGCGCGCACCTGGTCGCGATCGCCTACCTGGCGGTGGTCCTCACCGCGATCGCGTTCGTGCTGTGGTACTCCGCGGTCGGGCGGCTGGGCTCCGCACTGGCCGGCCTGCTGACCGGGGTGGCGCCGGTGGCCGCGGCCGGGGTCGGCGTGCTGCTCGGCGCGCACGTGCCCGGCGCCGGCGTGTGGGCAGGCACGGCGCTGGTGCTCGCCGGGCTCGTGCTCGGGGTGCGCGCCCCGCAACCGGTGGCAGCAGACCCGTCCACGTGCTCGAATGGGACGTCTCGGTACTCGAGGCAGGGCAGGTGAACCATGACCGGATCGACCGCCCGGGACGGCCGGACGTTCGTCGTCGTCGGCGCGAGCCTCGCCGGCGCGAAGGCCGCGGAGACGCTGCGCGAGGAGGGCTTCACCGGGCGGGTGGTCCTGCTCGGCGAGGAGCCGGAACTCCCCTACGAGCGCCCCCCGCTGTCGAAGGGCTACCTCCTGGGCAGCGACGAACGCGGATCCGTCTTCGTCCACGACCGCGCCTGGTACGACGAGCAGCGGATCGAGCTGCACACCGGGGTGCGCGTGGAGGCGATCGACCGCGACGCGCACACCGTCTCCCTCGTGGACGGCGAGCGGATCGGCTACGACGCGCTGCTGCTCACCACGGGGTCGGTCGTCCGCGAGCTGCCGGTGCCCGGCGCCGACCTGGCCGGCGTTCACTACCTGCGCCGGATCGAGCACTCCGACGCGCTGCGCGACCGGCTCACCGACGGCACCCGGGTCGTGGTCGTGGGCGGGGGCTGGATCGGGCTCGAGGTGGCGGCCGCGGCCCGCACCCGCGGGGCCGCCGTCACGCTCGTCGAGATCGACGCGCTTCCCCTGCGCCGGGTACTCGGCGACGAGGTGGCGCAGGTGTTCGCCGACCTGCACGTCGCCCACGGCGTGGACCTGCGGCTCGGCACGGGGGTGCGCGAGATCGTCGGCGCGGGCGGGCACGTCGCGTCGGTGACGCTCGACGACGGCTCGTCCGTGCCCGCCGACGTCGTGGTGGTGGGCATCGGGATCACCCCGGCGGTCGAGCTGGCCCGGGGCGCGGGCCTGGACGTCGACGACGGGGTGCTGGTCGACGCGTCGCTGCGCACGTCCGACCCGCGCGTCTGGGCGGCGGGCGACGTCGCGAACGTGCAGCACCCGCTGCTGGGGCGCCGCGTGCGCGTCGAGCACTGGGCCAACGCGCTCCACGGCGGCCCGGCCGCCGCCCGCTCCATGCTCGGCCAGGAGGTCGTGTACGACCGCGTTCCCTACTTCTTCACCGACCAGTACGACCTCGGCATGGAGTACTCCGGTCTCGCCGGGCCGGGCGACTACGAGCGGGTGGTGTTCCGCGGCGACGTCGCCGGCCGCGAGTTCATCGCGTTCTGGCTCGCCGACGGGCGCGTGCTCGCCGGGATGAACGTCAACGTCTGGGACGTCACGGAGGACGTCGAGCGGCTCGTGCGCTCCGGCGAGCGGGTCGACCCCGCCCGGCTGGCGGATCCCGCGGTCTCCCTCGCCGAGGTCTGACACCTGCCCGCGCATTGCGTGGTCTTGACTACCGTCACCAAAGCGGCATACTCGGACGCCGGAGGTTCGCCATGCCCAGCGCCTACACGGACCCGTTCTGCCGCGATCACCTGCCGCCCCGCGATCAATGGCCCGAGCTCACGTTCGACCTGCCGGAACTGCAGTACCCGCCGCAGCTCAACGCCGCCCGCGAGCTGCTCGCGGGCCCGCCCGACGAGCACCCGTGCGTGCGCGGTTCCGGTGTGGGGTGGACCTACGGGCAGCTGCGCCGCCAGGCCGCCCGCGTGGCCGCGGTGCTCACGCAGGATCTCGGCCTCGTGCCGGGCAACCGGGTGCTGCTGCGCGGCCCCAACGAGCCGTGGCAGGTGGCGTGCTGGCTGGGCGTGCTGCTGGCCGGTGGCGTGGCGGTGGCGACCATGCCGATGCTGCGGCGCACCGAGCTCGACACGATCACCGAGCTCGCCCGGCCCTCGCTCGCACTGGTGCACCACGCCTTCCTCGAGGACGTCCCGCCGGACCTGCGCGCAGTCCCGTACGGCGAGGACGCCGAGCTCGCCCACCTGTGCGCGGCCCACGACGGCACGTTCACCGCCGTCGACACGGCCGCCGACGACGTGGCGCTGCTGGCTTTCACCTCCGGCACCACCGGGCGCCCGAAGGCCACGATGCACTTCCACCGCGACGTGCTCGCGATCGCCGACACGTTCTCGCGCCACGTGGTGCGCATCGAGCCGTCCGACGTCGTCACGGGCACTCCGCCGATCGCGTTCACGTTCGGGCTCGGCGGGCTGGTGGTGTTCCCGCTGCGCGCCGGCGCGAGCATCGTGCTGCTGGACCGGGTCACGCCGCCGCAGCTCGCCGACGCCGTCGCCGAGCACGGCGCCACCGTGCTCTTCACCGCCCCCACCGCGTACCGGGCGATCCTGGCGGCGGGCAAGGTCGACCGCCTGACCGGCATGCGCCGGCTCGTCTCCGCGGGCGAGACGCTGCCCGCCAGCGTGTGGCACGCGATGCACGACGCCACCGGCCTGCGGATCATCGACGGCATCGGCTCCACGGAGATGCTGCACGTGTTCATCTCGGCCGCCGACGACGACATCCGGCCCGGCAGCACCGGCCGCGCGGTGCCCGGCTACCGGGCCGCGGTGCTCGACCACGACGGCAACCCGGTGCCGGACGGCACCCCCGGCCACCTGGCGGTGAAGGGCCCCACCGGGTGCCGCTACCTCGACGGCGACCGGCAGGGCAACTACGTGCGCGGCGGCTGGAACTACACGGGCGACACCTACGTGCGCGACGCCGACGGCTACTTCACCTACCTGGCCCGCAGCGACGACATGATCGTCTCCTCCGGCTACAACATCTCCGGCCCGGAGGTCGAGCAGGCGCTGCTCGGCCACGCGGACGTCGTGGACTGCGCGGTGGTGGCCACCCCGGACGAGGAGCGCGGCGCCCTCGTCACCGCCTTCGTCGTGCTGCGCGAGGGCGCCGCGCGCGACGCCGCCGCCCTCCAGGACCACGTCAAGCAGACGATCGCGCCGTACAAGTACCCGCGGATCGTCGAGTTCGTCGACACGCTCCCCCGCACGAGCACCGGCAAGCTGCAGCGTTTCGTCCTGCGGGAGCGGACAGCCGGGCGCGGCTGACCGCTCCCCCGCCCGGGCAGCACACCACAGCACCCACCACCGCCCGCAGGTACGTCTCGCGCGCCTCGATCGGCACCACCAGCACGTCACTGCCGCCCCAGGTGCGCCGACGTACGCCTCGCCCCGATCGACAGCAGCCTGCTGCCCGAGCCGCACACCACCGCGGACCCGACGCACACCTCGCCCAGACGGGCCACCGACGATCACACCGAGCAGCGCGCCACGCCGGCCGCCACCGCCCGGAGGCGGCCCACACCATCACCTGCCGTCGACCCGGCACGAGCCGCACACCACCGCGGTCACAACAGCACCGATGTACGCCTCACCCGGCATGTTCAAGATCACCAGCACCACACGGCGGACCCGCCCACACAGACGTACGCCTCGCGAACAGCGCTCCCCCGCGGCCGCCACCGCCCAAAGGTGGCCCGCCCCAATCAACTACCGGCGACCCGCCACGAGCCGCACACCACCGCGGTCACAGCGACACCGAGGTACGCCTCACCCGGCATGTTCAAGATCACCAGCACCACACCGCTGCCTCGCCCGCACAGACGTACGCCTCGCCCCGACGCAGCGCCGATGATCACACCGAGCAGCACGCCACGGCAGCCGCCACCGCCGGAAGGCGGCCGCA
This sequence comes from Pseudonocardia zijingensis, assembly GCF_042657305.1. Lineage (NCBI taxonomy): Bacteria > Bacillati > Actinomycetota > Actinomycetes > Pseudonocardiales > Pseudonocardiaceae > Pseudonocardia > Pseudonocardia zijingensis. The sequence goes on from NZ_JBHSKO010000011.1 coordinate 152,203, forward strand.
GCAGAACTGCTGGCGACCCGGCACGAGCCGCACGCCACCGCAGCCACAACAGCACCGAGGTGCGCCTCACCCGGCTCGACCGAGATCACCAGCACCACACCGCCGCCCCGCCCGCACAAACGTACGCCTCGCGAGCAGCACCCCACGGCGGCCGCCACCGCCCAGAGGCCGCCATGCCATCACCTGCCGCCGACCCGGCACGAGCCGCACCCCACCGCGACCACAACAGCACCGAGGTACGCCTCACCCGGCTCCATCGAGATCACCAGCACCACACCGCCGCCCCGCTCACACGGGCGTACGCCTCGCTCCGATCAACGATCCGCGATCAGCTCGAGCAGCACACCCCAGCCCCGCCGGGACAACAACGTTCGGCTCGATCCGAAGACACCGCGAGGCGGCGATCCGCCCACCGCAGCGAACGAGGAAACGCACCCACGGGGGATGGGGGTCCGGGGGCGAGCCCCCGGCCGGGGTCTGAGGGCTGGGCCCCAGAAGACACCGCGATCTCCCGGCGAGGCGAGCGCACTCCGCGAGCACACCTCGCCCCCGGGAGGAGCACGACCGCGGACCGGCTCCGATGACGGTCCGCGGCCGCGAGTTCTGGGGTGGCCCGCCGGGGCGCCCGGCACCCGGCGGGTGTGGTGATCGCCGGGGCGGGGTCCGGGCGCGGGCGGGCGCGCCCTGCGACGCGCGGCCTAGGAGGCGGCGCGGCTGCGTTGTGCGTCGTGGGTGCGGCGGGCCATGTCTGCGATGCCGTGGATCACGCACGGCCAGGGGGTGGTGGGGAGGCCGGTGCCGCCCTTGGTGCAGGTGCGGCAGCGACCGGCGCGGTCGGGGACGTGCTGGGCGAGGAGGCGCTGCCAGACCTCGACCATGGGGGCGAGTTCGTCGGCGACGCGCTGTTGTTCGGGCACGCTGTCGTCGGTGTCGGCCTGCTGCCCGTGGAGGGAGCCGGACGGGCGTGGGGCGCTCATGCCGCGGATGGCGACGTCGGTGCGTTCGAACGCGACGCCTCCTGTGCGCGCCGTGTTGTGGCTCGCCCCCCAGGAGTAACTCATGCCGCTCCCCCGTTCACTGCCGCAGCCACCCGACCGGGTGGCGCTTGTCGCACCTGATCGTGGCCTGTCTAACTTGCATCCGCAAGTGCCAGTGCATGAGCATCTGCACGTGCATCTCGCATTGACAGACAACTACGAGACCGTGCAGTGGCGCAAGAGCACGGCGAGCAACCCGAGCGGGAATTGTGTCGAGCTGGCTGTTCTCGCTGGTGGGAACGTTGCGCTGCGCAACTCGCGGTTCCCCACCGGCCCGGTCGTGGTGGGCACGCGGGCCGCGGTGGCCGATTTCGTCCGTGCGGCGCGGAGCGGGGAGTTGGACGACCTCGCCTGCTGAACGAGCATCTGCGCGTGCTTGCCGTACGTGCCGATGCACGGCAGAGTGAGAGTGCTCACTACAGTGCGCATGCACGTGAACGCATTGAAGACACACTCCCGGGGGAGCCTGATGATCGTCGTGCCCGACGACGCGGAGTCCGGGTCGGCAGACCAGTCCGCGCTCGACCGTGCCGCCGGTCGGGCTCCGAAGGGTGCCCCGACGGGCCCCACCGTGCTCCGCATCGGCCTCGGTGGGGCGCTGCGGCGCAAGCGCGAGGCCGCGGGCGTCACCCGTGAGCGCGCGGGCGAGGCGATCCGCGCGTCGCCCGCGAAGATCAGCCGCCTGGAGCTGGGGCGCGTCGGCTTCAAGGAACGTGACGTCGCCGACCTGCTCACGTGCTACGGGGTGCGGGACCCCGCGGAGCGCGCCCAGTTCCTCGACCTGGCCCGCCAGGCCAACACGCCGGGCTGGTGGCACCGCTACGCCGACCTGCTGCCCAGCTGGTTCGAGACCTACCTCGGGCTGGAGCAGGCCGCGTCGGTCATCCGGAACTACGAGCTGCAGTTCGTGCCCGGTCTGCTGCAGACGCGCGATTACGCGCGGGCCGTCACGATGCTCGGCCACACCGACCCGGTGGAGGTCGAGCGGCGGGTGGAGCTGCGGATGCAGCGGCAGGCGCTGCTCACCGGGCCGAACCCGCCCACGCTGTGGGCCGTGATCGACGAGGCCGCGCTGCGGCGTTCGATGATGGGTCCCGAGCAGAGCCGCGCCCAGCTCACGCACCTGATCGAGATGAACGAACTGCCCAACATCTCGCTGCAGGTGGCGCCGTTCTCCTACGGCGGTCACGCCGCGGCGGGCGGGCCGTTCGCGATCCTGCGGTTCGCCGAGCCGGACCTGCCCGACATCGTCTACCTCGAGCAGCTCACGAGCGCGCTCTACCTCGACAAGCGGTCCGACGTGGAGCACTACGCCGCGGTGATGGACCGGTTGTGCGCGCAGGTGGAGCAGCCGGAGCGCACGGAGGAGATCCTCACCAGGATCCGCGCGGAGATCTGACGCCATCAGCAGACGGAAGGTGACGTCGCCGCTTCCGCAGCGACACGGGCTCGACCCGGTGCGGCTGCGGACGCCGGCGGAGGCGTCGTGGGCCACGATGCGCGACCACCTGGTCGACCGGTTGCCGCGCGTGGACCCGGCGCGGATCGATGCCATGCTCCGGGAGGAGCGGATCGTGGGCCGCCACGGCCCGATCGCGTTGGACGCCCCGTTCGTGCCGGACGAGTTCCTGTGGTTCCACCGCGATCTGCCCCACGAGGTGCGGGTGCCGTTCGAGATCGGGGTGGTGCACCGCGACGAGCACCTGGTCGTCGTCGACAAGCCGCACTTCCTCGCCACGATCCCGCGCGGGAGCCACATCCTCGACACGGCTCTGGTGCGCCTGCGCCAGGAGCTGGACCTGCCCACCCTCTCCCCCGCCCACCGGCTGGACCGGCCCACCGCGGGCCTGTTGATGTTCGTGGTGCACCGGGAGCGGCGCGGGGCGTACCAGACGCTGTTCCGCGACCGGCGGGTCCGCAAGACCTATGAGGCGGTCGCGCGCCACGACCCGGCGCTGGAGCTGCCGCGCACGGTGGAGAGCCGGATCGTGAAGGAACGCGGCGTGATCCGCGCGTTCGAGGAGCCGGGGCCGGTCAACGCGGTCACGCACGTCGAGCTGCTCGCGGTCCGCGACGGGCTCGCCCGCTACCGGCTCGTACCCGAGACCGGCCGCACCCATCAGCTGCGGGTGCACATGAACGGACTGGGCGTCCCGATCCTCGGCGACGACTTCTACCCGGCGCTCACCGAGAAGCCGCTCGACGACTTCAGCCGCCCCCTGCAGCTGCTGGCCACCACGCTGGAGTTCCGCGACCCGTTCAGCGGGGAGGTGCGCCGGTTCACCAGCCGCCTCGATTTGCGAGCATGGTCGTCCTACGAGCAGTGGGCAGCGCCGGTTCGGGACGCTCCGCAGACGGAAGGACGCACGTGACCGCCACCGAGGCCAGCACCGCGACCGGCGCAGTCCGGTTCCCCCAGGGGTTCCTGTGGGGTTCGGCCACCGCCGCGTACCAGATCGAGGGGGCCGCCACGGAGGGCGGGCGCACCCCGTCCATCTGGGACACCTTCTCGCACACGCCGGGGCGGGTGGCACGGGGCGACACGGGGGACGTGGCGGTCGACCACTACCACCGGTTCCGTGATGACGTCGCGCTGATGGCCCGGCTCGGGCTCACCTCGTACCGGTTCTCCGTCTCGTGGCCCCGGATCACCCCGCAGGTCACCCCCGATGCGCTCGGCCCGGTCAACCCCGAGGGCATCGCCTTCTACTCCGACCTCGTCGACGAGCTGCTCGCCCACGGCATCAGCCCGTCGATCACCCTTTACCACTGGGACCTCCCGCAGGCGCTCGAGGACGCGGGCGGCTGGGCGGAGCGCCGCACCGCCGAGCGGTTCGCCGAGTACGCGGAGGTGGTGGCGGGCGCGCTGGGCGACCGGGTGCCGGTGTTCATCACGTTGAACGAGCCGTGGTGCAGCGCCTATCTCGGCTACGCCAGCGGGGTGCACGCCCCCGGCCGCACCGAGCCCGCGGCCGCCCTCGCCGCCGTCCACCACCTCAACCTGGCCCACGGCCTGGCCACGACGGCGATCCGCCGTGCCGCGCCGGCCGCGCGGGTGGCGCTCACGCTGAACCTCGCCTGGGTGCGCCCCGAGAAGCCGGACGAGCCGCTCGACGTCGACGCGGCCCGCCGGGTCGACGGCCTGCAGAACCGGGTGTTCCTCGACCCGGTGCTGCACGGGCGCTACCCGCAGGACGTGCTGGCCGACACGGCGGGCGTCACGGACTGGTCGTTCGTGCGCGACGGCGACCTCGACGTCATCTCGGCCCCGATCGACGCGCTGGGCGTCAACTACTACTCGCCCACGCCGGTGCGGCACTGGACGCGGGAGCGCCCGAAGGAGAACGCCGACGGCCACGGCGACGGCGCCGCGACCCCGTGGATCGCGTGCGAGGACGTGGAGTTCCCGATCCAGCACGGACCCAAGACCGACATGGGCTGGAGCATCGACCCCCGCGGGCTCACCGAGTTGCTGCTCCGGGTCGCCCGCGAGTCTCCCGGCCTCGATCTGCTCGTCACCGAGAACGGCGCCGCCTTCCCCGACGCCGTGAGCCCCGACGGCCGCGTGGTGGACACCGACCGGATCGAGTACCTGCGAGGGCACCTCGCGGCCGTGCACGCCGCGATCGAGGCGGGTGCGCCGGTGCGGGGCTACTACGTCTGGTCGCTGCTGGACAACTTCGAGTGGGCCTGGGGCTACGCGAAGCGGTTCGGGATCGTCCACGTGGACTACGCCACACAGGTGCGCACGATCAAGGAGAGCGCACACTTCTACGCCGAGGTGATCCGGCGCAACGCGCTGCCCGAGTAACAGCGCAGGGGGCTGCGGAAGGGCCCTCGCGAAACATCCCGCGCCCCCGGAACGACTCCTTCACCGGACACCCCGGACGCGATGGCGGCCGGGGTAGTCTGTCGCCGGTTGCCCGGCCGGCACCACTCACGAGAAACGGAGGTCGGGGTGCGGCTCGGAGACGAGAACGATCTCCCCGACGAGGGCGGCGCCGAGAATCGCGGGTTACTGCCCCAGGACAGCGAACACCCCCTCGACGTCGCGGCTCTGCGTGCCGACAACGAGTTCATCGAGCGGCTCGGTGCCGGTCTCGTAGCCCCGCGCTCCGTGCCCGCGTCGGCCCGGGGCACCGAGGACGAGCTCGTGGCGATGCTCGCCGCGTGGGTGGCCGAGGCCCGGCCCGACGCTGTCGCCTCGGCCTCCGCCACCACCGCTGCGCCGCCGGCCACCGATGTGATCGACACCACGGGGCCCGGCTTTCCCGGCCCCGACGAGCCCGCCGCCGACGTCGTCCCGCTGCGCTCCGGCCGGCACCGGGCCATCACCCCGTACGCGCGGCGGCTCGGGATCGCCGCCGCCCTGATCGCGCTGGCCACGTCGGGGGTCGCGGTCGGGGCGTCCGAGGCCGAGCCGGGCAGCATGCTCTGGCCCGTCTCGAAGGTCTTCTACGCCGAGCGGGCGCGGTCGGTCGAGGCCGCGATCGCGGTGACCGGCCACCTCGAGCAAGCGCGCACGGCCCTGCGCGAGGGCCGCCGCGACGAGGCCGCCCGCGAGATCGACGCCGCCGCCGCCACGCTGTCCGCCGTGCGGCCCGACGAGGGCCACGAGGACCTCGCCCGCGCGCAGCAGGAGCTCGCCGACACCGTCGGCCCCTCGCGGCCCGAGGAGCAGGACGAGTCCGACACACCCGGCCGGCCCGGCGGCCCGCCCGACGAGCAGATCCTCGCCGCCCCCGGCGAGGGCGGGCCCGGGGAGCCCGATTATGGCCTCCCGCAGCAGGGCGACCCGGGCTCCGGGCCCGGCGGCCACGCGGCCGATGCCCCGAGCGGCGGGCCGGAGGACCCGGCCGGCGGCGCCCAGGACCCCGCGCAGGATCCGGCGCAGGGCGGCGCGGGTACCGGTCCGGGCGACCCCGCCCCCGCCGGCCCGGAGGGGCCCGCACAGCCGCCCGCGGATCCGGACGCGGGCTCGGGCTCGAACACCGGCACCGACAGCAGCATCGGCTCGGGCAGCGACTCGGGCAGCAGCACCGGTTCCGGCGGTGACTCGGGTTCCGGCAGTGACTCGGGCTCCGAGTCCGGCAGCGACGCCGGCAGCAGCACCGGATCCGGCAGCGGCTCGGACTCCGCTTCCGGCAGTGACCCGGGCAGTGACACCGGCAGTGACCCGGGCAGCACCGGCGACTCGGGCAGCACCGGCTCCGGTACGGGCACCGACTCCGGCGGATCCGAGGGCGAGCCGAGCACGCAGTCCGACGACGACACCGACAGCGACACCGACAGCGACACCGACAGCGGCACCGACAGCGGCGGCACCGAGAGCAGCAGCACCGACAGCGGGCAGACGGGCGGCGACGAGTCCCCCAGCGGCGCCACCGCAGACGAGCCCGGCTCCCCGAACGGGGAGGAACCGGCGCCGCCGGCCGCGAGCGACGACCCCGCCCCCACCGAGCCCGACCCGGCGCCCGAGGGGAACGACCTCATCATCGAGGTTCCTCCCCTGCCCCCGATCACGGTGCCCCTCCCGACCGCCACCGACGACTCGACGGAGTCCCAGGCCGCCCCCGAGGCCGCCTCCCCCACTGCCGCCACCACCAACGACTCCACCGACGGCGACTCCCCCGGCTCCGCTACCGAGCCGGCCGGCAGCGACGAGGCCAGGAACAGCGACGACGAGGACGACGCGAGCTCGGTCGGCTCCGACGACGACAACGGCGACGGCAACGGCGACGGCAACGGCAACTCCGACACCAACCGCGACAACGCCCGGTCGGCCGACTCCGACGGCGACCGGTCCGACGGTGACTCGGACTCGACCGGCTCCGACTCGAGCGGCTCCAGGTCGAGCAACTCCGGATCGGGCAACTCCGACGACTCGAACTCGAGCGACGACGACAGCGCATCCAGCGACGACTCCGACGAGTCCGGCGACAGCGACAACAGCAGCGACAACAGCGACTCCGGAGACGACGACTCCGACAGCTCCGACGACGACGGCGACTCCGACAGCTCCGACGACGACGGCGACTCCGACAGCGACTCCGGCGACAGCGACAGCGACTCCGGCGACAGCGACTCCGGAGACAGCGACTCCGGAGACGACGGCGACAGCGACGACGGCGGCGACTCCGTCCTCGCCGACGTCCGCGATGCGGCCGAGTCGGCCTCCGGCTCGTCGTCCGACGACTGAGCCCGCCACACCGCACGTCGACCGACCCACCGACTCGGTGTTCGCGACCGAGCCATCGCCCCGTCTACCGACGACCCGGTCACCGGTCCGTTGCCCGGCGTCCGGCGCTGGAGGCGTCGGCGGCGCCGCTGCTCCGCCACGAGAGACCCGAGCCCGGATCGTCAGCGCGCGCGGCGTGCGGGAACCGGACCCGTCATCCGATCACCCGTCCGGCACCGCCCGCCGCGAGACCGCGACCAGCACCACGCTCTCCCCGCCCTCGTTGTGCAGGGCCCGCACCCCGATCCCGCTGAGCCACAGGACCTCGCCCGTGGTGAACGTCCGCCGCCCGCCGGCGTCGCACTCCACCACCACCGTCCCGCACTCCACGACGACCAGCGCGTCCCGCCACTCGTGCTCGGCGTAGGGCAGCGACGCGCCGGGGCGGATCGTCACGGTGCGGGAGCGGAACGAGGGCCCGAGCGGCCTGCCGAGGAACGTGATCGGCTCGGCGTCCACAGCTGGCCCCGCTACCGGGTGACCGGGAGGCCGAGGAGGTCGAAGATCGGGAACTGGTCCGTGTGCTCGAACGACAGCACGTCGGTGATCACTCCCCCCTCGACGCGCAGCACGTCCACCGCCAAGGCGCGGAACTCGTCCGTGCCTGGCCGGCAGACGTAGTTCGCCGCCGCGGGCTGGCGGTTCAGCCACACCGGCACGAGCATGAACTTCCCGAACTCGGACGAACCGTCCAGCGCCGGTGCCCACTGCTCGACGATCGCGTCCCGGCCGCGGATCACGTCGGGGTACGGAGGCATCGAGAACACCGCGTCCTCGCGCATGAGCGCGGCGAGCGCGGTCAGGTCGGCGCGCTCGCAGGCGTCCATGAACCGCTGCAGGACGGACCGCTCCTCGTCGTTGGGGCCCTCGGGTGACCACTCCGACCGCTGCCGCGGCAGGTGCTCGCGCAGCGTGGCCCGCGCGCGCTGCAGGGCGCTGTTGGCCGACGCGACGCTCCACCCGAGCAGGTCGGCGCTCTCCGCGGCCGACCAGCCGAGCACGTCGCGCAACATCAGCACGGCCCGCTGGCGCGGCGGCAGGTGCTGCACCGCGACGAGGAACGCCAGTTCGATCGTCTCCCGCGCCACGACCGTCGCGTCCGGTTCGTCGTCGGGCGCGGCCTGTTCGAGCAGCTGGTCCGGGAACGGCTGCAACCAGGTCACCTCGCCGGTGGCGCCGGGGCGGCGCGGGTGGCGTTCCAGGTGGTCGAGGCAGGCGTTGGTGGCGATGCGGTAGAGCCACGCGCGGAACGTCGAGCGGCCCGCGTACGTGGCGCGGCTGCGCCAGGCCCGCAGCAGCGCCTCCTGCACCATGTCCTCGGCGTCGGTGAACGAGCCGAGCATGCGGTAGCAGTGCACGTGCAGCTCCCGCCGGTGCGGCTCGACGAGCGCCGCGAATGCTGCCTGGTCTCCCGCCACCGCGGCGGATGTCTGCGCGTCTGTCGCTGGCGTCATGCTCATGAGACCGGGTGCGGCCCCGAAACTCATCGGCGGCCGGGCTCGGTCTCGTCCAGGTGCAGCCGCAGCATCGCCGCGGATGCCCACGCGGGCGGGCGGCCGCGCAGCGAGACCAGCACCATCGTGGCGAACGCCAGCGGCACCGACCACAGCGCGGGCTGGCCCAGGAGGATGCCGGCGAGCCCGGGCGGCACCCCGAGGAACAGGTCGACCCCGATCACGCCCGCCGACGCCACCAGCCCGGTGACCATCCCGACGATCGCACCGCGCGCCGTGAGCCGCGGCCACCAGATCCCGAGGACGAGCAGCGGGCAGAACGTCGACGCGGCGACCGCGAACGCCGAGGTGACCAGGACGCCGACGTCGAGCCGGGCCGCCGGGAGCGCGAGAAGGACGACGGCGAGCGCCGCGACGATCGGCGTGAACCGCAGTCGGCGCAGGGTGCTCGGCACCAGGTCGTGCGAGAGCGCGCCGGACACGGCGAGCAGCAGGCCGAGCGAGGTGGCCAGGAACGCGGCGAACGCCCCGGCCGTGAGCAGCGCGGTGAACAGGGTGCCTGCGAACCCCCCGTCCACCCGCGCCGGCAGCGCGACCACCACCGTGTCGGTGGCGCCGGACAGGTACAGCTCGGGCAGCAGCGCCGCGCCGAGCAGCCCGTACACCGCGGGGAACAGGTAGAACACGCCCAGCAGCGCCACGGTGATCGCGGCCGTGCGGCGGGCGCCGCGGCCGTCCGGGCTGGTGTGGAAGCGGATCAGGATGTGCGGCAGCCCCATCGTCCCGAGCACGGTGGCCACCAGCACCGACCAGGTGGCGAGCAGCGGGTAGCCGCCCGGGTCGAGGAGGGGGCGGGCCCAGTCGGCGCCGCCCGGCGGCCCGGTGCCGACGTGCGGCACCGCCGACCCGGCGGCGAAATCCCAGGTCTGCCCCGCCTGCACGTCGTACTCACCGGGTGGCAGCACCTCCGCGTCCGCCCCGCCCACGGCCACGCGCGTGGGCTCGCTGAGGGTGAGGGTGGTGTCGAGCCGGAACTGCACCGGGGTGGCCGCGTCGAACCGGGTGAACTCGACGGGGGTGAGGGCCTCGCGGCGGGTGTCCGGGGAGACCTGCAGCACCAGCCAGATCGCCGGCACGATGAACAGGGCGAGCTTGAGCACGAACTGGAACGCCTGCACGTAGGTGGCCGCCCGCATCCCGCCGAGCGCGAGCGTGATGCTGACGGCGGCACCGGCGATCACCACCCCCACCCAGTACGGGCTGCCGGAGACGACGCCCAGCACCTGCCCGGCCGCGGTGAACTGCGGCACGAGGTACAGGCAGCCGATCACCAGCACCACCGCGGCCGACAGCCTGCGCAGGGCGGGCGAACCGAGCCGGGCCTCGGCGAAGTCGGGGACGGTGAGCGCGCCGGTGCGGCGCATCGGTGCGGCGACGAGCGCGAGCATCGCGACGTAGCCCGCGGCGAACCCCACGGCGTACCAGAGCGAGCCCACACCGTCCTTCACCACGAGGCCCGCGATGCCGAGGAACGACGCGGCGGACAGGTACTCGCCCGACACCGCGGCCGCGTTGACCGTGGGCGAGATGCGCCGCGACGCCACCAGGAAGTCCGACGTGGTGCGCATGGCCGCGACCCCGCGCGCGCCGATCAGCAGCGTGATCAGCAGGACGGGGACGATCGCGAGGATCACCGGACCGCCCTGTGGCCCGCCTGCGCTCCTGATCCCGTCGCCCGCTCCGCCCGTTCGGCCTTGCGCAGCTGCCACCCGGCGAGCAGCGCCATCAGCGGGAACGGCAGCACCCCCACCGCCAGCCAGGAGACCGGGATGCCGGCCACCCGCACCGTGTCGAGGGCGGGGGCCCCCGCGAGCAGCAGCGGCAGCCCGAGCAGCAACGCGCCCAGCAGGGCCAGCACCGTGAGGGCGTAGCGCAGCTGCCTGCGGTGGATCCGGCGCGCGCGTTCGGCGTCGGCCGGGGCGAGGTGCGGGGGCGCGGCCCGCACCCCGGTGCGCCCACGGGCCAGGGCAACTCGGGTCTGCGGGCTCGTCACCGCGACGCGGCGCCGCTGCTTCATGGCCCCTGACCTCACCGCGCCCTCTGGCCGGGTGACTCGAATGCGCCCCGCGTGGCGGCCTCGAGCAGGTGCTCGCGCAGCTCACGGGCGTGGCGGCGGCTCACCGGCACGTCGCCGACGTCGGTGTGCGCGAGCAGGCCGCCCGACAGGTCGCTGCGCAGCTCCCGGACGGCCGGCACGGCGAGCAGGTAGCTGCGGTGCACGCGGCTGAACCCCGCGTGCTGCCAGTGCTCCTCGAGCCGCGAGATCGGGATCCGCACGAGGTGCGCCCCGGACGGGGTGTGCAACCGCACGTAGTCGCCGTGGGCCTCGACGAAGCGGACGTCGTCGCGCCGCACGAACCGGGTGCGCCCGGCGAGCTCGACGGGCACGGCGGCGAGCGCGTCGACCGGCACCGGGGCAGGGGTGGCCTCGGCGGCGCCGAACCGCCGCACCCGGGTGAGCGCCGCGGCGAGGCGTTCCGCGCTCACCGGCTTCAGCAGGTAGTCGACGGCCCCGATGCCGTAGGCCGACGCGGCGTGCTCCTCGTAGGCGGTGACGAACACGACCACCGGCGGGTCGGTCATCCGGGAGAGCAGCGACCCGAGCTCGAGCCCGCTCATGCCGGGCATCGAGATGTCGAGGAACACGGCGTCGAGGGGACCGGCCTGGATCAGCCGCAGCGCGGTGATCGGATCGCCCGCCTCGGCCACCTCCCCCACGTCCGGGGACTCCCGCAGGAGCCGGGTGAGCTCGGCCAGCGCCGGCGCGACGTCGTCGACGGCGAGCACCCGCATGGGACGGGTCATGACACCACCACCCCCGGTTGGAACCGCGGCAACCGCAGGAGTACCCGCGTACCCGCCCCTACCCCCGTTTCGATCACCAGCCCGTAGCCCGGCCCGAACACCGTGCGCAGCCTCCGATCGACGTTCACCAGACCCATGCTCCCCGGCGAGGCGTCGCCGGCGAGGACCGCGGCCGCGTACTCCGGGTCCATCCCCGGCCCGTCGTCCTCGACCGCGATGACGCACTCCGTGCCGTCGGCCTCCCCGCTGACCTGGACCAGGCCGCTGCCGCCCGGGAGTTCCACACCGTGGCGCACGGCGTTCTCCACGAGGGGCTGGAGCGCGAGGTACGGGAGCGCGACGGGCAGTATCTCCGGGGCGATGCGCACCTGCACGGTGAGCCTCTCCCCGAGCACCGCCCTGGCCAGCGCCAGGTACGCCTCGATCGCCCGGAACTCCCCGGCGACAGTGGTGTAGTCGCCGTGGCGGGCCAGGCTGTGACGCGTGTACTCGGCGAAGTCGAGCATGAGGTCACGCGCCCGCTCCGGTTCGGAGTTCACGAACGACGCGATCGCCGTGAGGCTGTTGTAGACGAAGTGCGGCGAGATCTCCGCGCGCAACGCCCGCAGCTCGGCCTGCTCCGCCACGGCCGCCGACTCCTCCAGCCGGGCCCGCTCGAGCGCTTCCCCCAGCCACACCGCCGCCTCGCGCACGGCGCCGGACGCCACCGGCCCCGCCACCACCAGCACCCCGGCGAACTCGTCGCGGGCGTGCACGGGGAGCGCGACGATGCCGCGGGCGGCCGCGCGGGTGTCGTTGCGCAGCACCGAGTCGGCGAGGGCGTCGGCGTCCTCGGGCGGGCGTCCCGCCCACACGAGCGCGCCGTTCAGGCCCCCGAGGCCCACCGCGTCCGCCTCCAGCAGCCGCCGCAGACCCCGCGCCGCACCGGCGGCGTCGGGCCCGCCGAGCCCTCCCCGGACCCCGGCCGCGATCCGCCGCGCCTCCGCGAGCGTGGCCATCGACCCCGCTCCGCCGCGGGCCCGGCGCCACCGGCGGCGGGACTCCTCCGGCGCGGCCTCTGCGTCCACTGCAACCATCGCCGCCTCCGTCGCCGAACAGGATGACGTTAGGTCACCCTGGCCGCCGGAGCCAACCGCGGGCCGAGACCGACGCTCGAATCGATATCGAAGATCGCCGCGCCACCCCGACGCAACTGATGTGCGAGCAGACGCGACGGCCGCCCCGGGGCGCCCACACACCACCTCGGGTGCTCACACACCGACTGCAACCAATGTGCGAGCACCACAACCGATGTGCCAGCGACACCAAGGCCGCCCCGAGGCGCTCACAGGCCGACCGTCGACGATGCCGGCACCACAATCGATGTGCGAGCGGACTCGACGGCCGCCCCGGGGCGGCCACACACCACCACGGGTGCTCACACACCGACCGGTACCGATGTGCCGGCACCACAACCGATGTGCCAGCGACACCAAGGCCGCCCCGAGGCGCCCACACACCACCACCGGCGCCCACACACCGACCGCAACCGATGTGCCGGCACCACAACCGATGTGCCAGCGACACCAAGGCCGCCCCGAGGCGCCCACACACCACCACCGGCGCCCACACACCGACCGCAACCGATGTGCCGGCACCACAACCGATGTGCCAGCGACACCAAGGCCGCCCCGAGGCGCCCACACACCACCACCGGCGCCCACACACCGACTGCAGTCGGTGTGTGAGCACCACGACCGGTGTGCGAGCGCACGGCCACCTCCCCGCGGCCGACCGGCCGACCGGTCGACCGGCGGATCCGCGGACCGCGGGGAGGTGGTGGGCGCTACGAGCCGCTGCTGAACGCCGCGTCGAAGGCCGCCGAGGGCGGGTCGAACGCGGTGCCCTTCACGAAGGCCAATGCGTCCGGGGCGCCGACCAGGCGGTCCATGCCGGCGTCCTCCCACTCCACGGAGATGGGGCCCTCGTACCCGATGGTGTTGAGCATCCGGAAGCAGGCCTCCCACGGCACGTCGCCGTGGCCGGTGGAGACGAAGTCCCAGCCGCGCCGGGGGTCGGCCCAGGGCAGATGGCTGCCCATGCGGCCGTTGCGGCCGTTGCCGACCTGGCGCTTCGCGTCCTTGCAGTCGACGTGGTAGATCCGGTCCTTGAAGTCCCAGAGGAAGCCGACGGGGTCGAGGTCCTGCCACACGAAGTGGCTGGGGTCCCAGTTGAGGCCGAAGGCCTCGCGGTGCCCGATGGCCTCGAGGGTGCGCACGGTGGTCCAGTAGTCGTAGGCGATCTCCGACGGGTGGACCTCGTGGGCGAACCGGACGCCGACCTCGTCGAACACGTCGAGGATCGGGTTCCAGCGGGCGGCGAAGTCGGCGTAGCCGTCCTCGACCATCGAGTCGGGCACGGGCGGGAACATCGCGACGGTCTTCCAGATCTTCGATCCGGTGAAGCCGACGACGGTGTTCACGCCGAGCTTCGCGGCGGCCCTTGCCGTGTACTTCATCTCCTCGGCGGCGCGCTGCCGCACGCCCTCCGGGTCGCCGTCGCCCCAGACGCGCGGGTGCACGATGGCGCGGTGGCGCTCGTCGATCGGGTCGTCGCAGACGGCCTGGCCGTTGAGGTGGTTGGAGATCGCGAACACCTGCAGGCCGTGCTTCTCGAGGATCGCGCGGCGGCCGGGGATGTAGGAGTCGTCCTCGACGGCGGCGCGGACGTCGAAGTGGTCGCCCCAGCAGGCGATCTCCAGCCCGTCGTAGCCCCATTCACCCGCGAGCCGGGCGACCTCCTCGAACGGGAGGTCGGCCCACTGACCGGTGAACAGCGTGATCGGTCGTGCCATCAGTCCTCTCCTGCGATCGGTACCCAGCCGCTGCCGGACTCGGCCGAGCGGACCACGGCGTCCAGCACCTGCTGGACCTGCAGGCCGTCGGCGAACGACGGGGTGGGGTCGGTGCCCGCGGCGAGGTCGCGGACCAGGTCGACGACCTCGTGGGTGAACGAGTGCTCGTAGCCGAGGCCGTGGCCCGGCGGCCACCAGGCGCCGACGTAGGGGTGGGTGGGTTCGGTGACGTAGATGCGGCGGAAGCCCGCGGTCTCGGCGTCCTCCTCACCGTCGTAGAACGACAGCTCGTTCATGGACTCGAAGTCGAACGCGAGGGAGCCCTTGCTGCCGTTGATCTCCAGCCGGATGGCGTTCTTGCGCCCGGTGGCGAACCGGGTGGCCTCGAACGAGGCCACGGCGCCGCTGCCGAAGCGGCCGATGAACAGCGCCGTGTCGTCGACGGTGACCTCGCCGCGCTCGCTGGATCCGGACGCCGACAGCCCGCTGGAGGCCTCGGGCAGCGGGCGCTCCTTGATGAAGGTCTCGGTGAGCGCGGAGACGCCCTGGAGGCGGTCGCCGGTGACGAACTGCGCCATGTCGACGATGTGCGCGCCGATGTCGCCGAGCGCGCCGGAGCCCGCCTTGTCCTTCTGCAGCCGCCAGACCAACGGGAACTCCGGGTCGACGATCCAGTCCTGCAGGTAGGTGCCGCGCACGTGGCGCACCTCGCCGATGCGGCCCTGCTCCACGAGCCGCCGGGCCAGCGCCACCGCGGGCACCCGCCGGTAGTTGAAGGCCACCATGCTGCGCACGCCCTGCGCCTGCGCCTTCTCGGCCGCCGCGACCATGGCCTTGGCCTCGTCGACGGTGTTGGCGAGCGGCTTCTCGCACAGCACGTGCTTGCCGGCCTCCAGCGCCGCGATGGCGATCTCGGCGTGGGTGTCGCCGGGCGTGCAGACGTCGATCAGCTGGACGTCGTCGCGGCCCAGCAGCGCCTTCCAGTCGGTCTCGGTGTGCCGCCAGCCCATCCGCTGCGCGGCGGCCGCGGTGGCGTCGGCATTGCGGCCGCACAGCACTGCCATGTCGGGCTGCAGCGGCAGGTCGAAGAACCGGCCCGCCGTGCGCCAGGCCTGCGAGTGGGCCGCGCCCATGAAGGCGTAACCCACCATCCCGATGCCGAGCGTCGTGCCGTGCGTCATGACTCGAAACCCAGGGGAAGGTAGTCGGCCACGTTCTCCTTCGTGATGGTCGCGGATGCCAGCGTGATCGACGCCGGCACCTCCCGTTCGGCAAGATCGCTCATGCCCCGACCCTGCGCCACGAGCCGGGCGAGCGCAACGGCCGAGGAGGCCATCGAGGGGCTGTAGGTCACCGTGGCCTTGAGCACACTCGTGTCCGCCTGGATCTCGCGCATGGCGTTGGCCGACCCGGCCCCGCCGACCATGAAGAACTCGTTGCGCCCGGCCTGGTTGATGGCGGCGAGCACACCGATGCCCTGGTCGTCGTCGTGGTTCCAGATGGCGTCGATCTGCGGGGAGGCCTGCAGCAGGTTGGCGGTGACCTCCTGTCCGCCCTGCGCGGTGAAGTCCGCGGCCTGGCGCGGGCCCACCGAGAAGCCGTAGGTGGCCAGCGCGTCGGTGAAACCGCTGCTGCGCTGCTGGGTGAGCGGCAGGTTGTCGATGCCCGCGATCTCGGCGATGATCGGGTTCGCCACGCCGGCCTCGCGCAAGCGGGTGCCGATGTAGTGGCCCGCGCTGACGCCCATGCCGTAGTTGTCGCCGCCGATCCAGGTGCGGTAGGCCAGCGGGGAGTCGAAGATCCGGTCCAGGTTGATCACCGGGATGCCCGCGTCCATCGCCTGCTGGCCCACGCGGGTGAGCTGGCTGCCGTCGTTGGGCAGGATCACCAGCGCGTCGACGCCGCGGTTGATCAGCGTCTCGACGGCGGCGATCTGCTGGGCGATGTCGTTGGTCGGGTTGACCGCCTCGAACGTGACGTCGGGGAACTGCTCGGCCTGCGCCTGGGCGTTCTGCGCGATCGCGGCGATCCAGCCGTGGTCGGCCGCGGGCGCGGAGAAGCCGATGGTGACGGGGCGACCGGGCTCGGCGGCACCGCCCGCGGCCGGCGCCGGGGCGACCGGCGCGCCCCCGGCGGGAGCGGCGGGCTCGTTGCTCGTGCACGCGGTGAGGGCGGCACCGGCGCCGACACCGAGGGCGCCGGTGAGGAACCTGCGACGGTGCAGGCCCCGGGTGGGATCGGAC
This sequence comes from Pseudonocardia zijingensis, assembly GCF_042657305.1. NCBI lineage: Bacteria > Bacillati > Actinomycetota > Actinomycetes > Pseudonocardiales > Pseudonocardiaceae > Pseudonocardia > Pseudonocardia zijingensis. The sequence goes on from NZ_JBHSKO010000011.1 coordinate 168,873, forward strand.
ATCTTTCTCTCCTCAGGTGGAAGAAACCGACGAGCGCTGGGCCCTGGCCTGGATGAGCACGGCGACGACGATGATCGCGCCCTTGGCGATGTTCTGGACGTCGGTCTCGAGGTTGTTCAGCACGAAGAGGTTCGTGATCGTCGTGAACACCAATACGCCGAGGATCGAGCCGATCAGCGTGCCGCGGCCACCGGACAGCAGCGTGCCGCCGATGATCACCGCGGCGATCGCGTCGAGCTCGTAGAGCGTGCCGTGGGTGCTCGACCCCGTGGTGGTGAGCGAGGCGATCATGATCGCGGCGATGCCGCAGCACAGGCCGGAGACCATGTAGAGCAGCACCGTGTGGCGCCGGACGTCCAGGCCGGCCAGCCGGGCCGCCTCAGGGTTGCCGCCGATGGCGAACGTGCGGCGGCCGAACGTGGTGCGGTTGAGCACCACCCAGCCGACGGCCACGACCGCCGCGAAGATGTAGATCAGCAGCGGGATGCCCAGCAGGCGCGTGTTGGCGATGCCGGCGATCACCGGGTCGGTGACGATCTGGCTGCGCCGCCCCGAGATCTGCTCCGCGAGGCCCTGGGCGGAGATCAGCATGGCGAGGGTGACGATGAACGGCACGATCCGGCCGTAGGCGATCAGCAGGCCGTTGACCAGCCCGGCGCCGACGCCCACCGCCACCGCGCAGAGGATCATGACGACCCACCCGTAGGACTGGGTGGCGACGGTGGTGGCCCAGACCGACGCCAGCGCCATCACCTTGCCGACCGACAGGTCGATCCCGCCGCCGATGATCACGAACGTCACGCCGACGGTGAGCACGCCGATGATCGAGGCCTGGGTCAGCACGGTGAGCAGGTTCGACACCGTCAGGAACGTCTCCGCGGTGGCCACCCCGACGAGGCCCAGCAGCACCAGCACGGCGACGAGCCCGAAGTTGCGCCCTGCCCCGCCCTCCAGCAGCCGCGCCCACGGCGAGCGGGCAGGCTCGGCTTCCCGGGCCGCCTTCTCGACGCGCGCGTGCTCGTCGGCGGCGGGGACCGTGGTCGGTCCCGTTGTCCGCTCGGTCACGGCACCCTGCTCCCTTCCATCACCAGGTCGAGAACGCGACCCTCGTCCAGCTCCCCGGCGGGGGCCTCGTGCACGACGCGGCCCTCCCGTACGACGAGCACGCGGTCGGCGAGCCCGAGCACCTCGGGCACCTCGCTGGACACCAGCACGATCGCCGCCCCCTCGGCGGCGAGCCTGCGGATCAGCGCGTAGATCTCGCTGCGGGCACCGACGTCCACCCCGCGGGTGGGCTCGTCCAGCAGCAGCACGGTGCAGCCCTGCATCAGCCAGCGGGCGAGCACGACCTTCTGCTGGTTGCCGCCCGACAGCGTGCGTACCGGGCGCGTGGGGTCGGCCGGGCGGACGTCGAGCTGCGCGGTGACGTCCGCGGCGGCGTCCAGGTCGGCCTGCGGGCCGAGGAACCCGGCGCGGGCGAACCGGCCCATGCCGGGCAGCGACACGTTGCGGAACACCGGCTCGGCCAGGAGCAGGCCCTGGCTCTTGCGCTCCTCGGGCGCCAGGCCCATGCCCGCCCGGACGGCCGCGGGCACCGAGCCCGGCCGCACGCGGCGTCCGCGCACGCGCACGGTGCCCGCGGTGGGTGGGCGGGCCCCGTAGACGGTCTCCAGGATCTCGGAGCGGCCCGACCCGACGAGCCCGGCGAGCCCGACCACCTCGCCCGCGCGCACGGTGAACGACACGTCCTCGAACTCGCCCGCGCGGGAGAGCCCCTCGACCTCCAGCACGACCTCGCCCACGTCGCCGGTGCGCTCCGGGAAGACGTACTCGATCGTGCGGCCGGTCATGAGGCGGATGACGTCGGCGGTGGGCGTCTCCCGGGCCGGGAGGTTGCGCGCCACCGTGCGGCCGTCCTTGAGCACCGTGACGCGGTCGCCGATCTCGCGGATCTCCTCGAGCCGGTGGGAGATGTAGACGACCGCGACACCGTCGGCGGTGAGCTCGCGGATGACGCGGAACAGGTTCTGGACCTCCTCGGGGTCCAGAACGGCCGACGGCTCGTCCATCACGATCAGGCGGGCGTCGCGGGCGAGCGCCCGCGCCATGCTCACGACCTGCTGGCCGGCCGCCGAGAGCCGGCCCAGCTCGCGGCGCGGCGGGATCTCGGGGTGCCCGAGGCGGCGCAGCAGGGCCCGCGCGGTGTCCTCGGCGGCGCGCAGCCTGCTGAATCCGTACCGGGAGGGCTCGTGCCCGAGCACGATGTTCTCCGCCACCGAGAGACCGGGGACGAGGTCGAGCTCCTGGTAGATGGTGGCGATGCCGGCGGCATCAGCGGCCTGCGGCGCGGCGAACGACACGCGACGGCCGTCCCAGACGATCTCGCCCGCGTCCGGCCGATGGGCGCCGGCGAGCACCTTGATCAGCGTGGACTTGCCCGCGCCGTTCTGCCCGAGCAGGCAGTGCACCTCACCGGCGGCGACGTCGAGATCGACGCCGTCGAGCGCGCGCACACCCGGGAACTGCTTGACGATGCCCCGCATCGCGAGCAGCGGCTCTCCAGTCATCACTCCACACCTCGGTCACGGGTCCCCCAGCCCGGAACCTAGGAGCATTGACCAGTGCCGTACAACGACGGAATAATGCCTCTTTCCGCGAGTTTTCCGTCGATATCGGGCTGTGATGCTGCCACCGTCCCCCCTCCCTCCCCTGCGGCTGTCCGCGGCGCGAACCGGACGAACCGACGCGGCCGCCACCTTGAGCACGGTGGCCCGGCTGGTGGCCTCCGGAGCCGCGGTGAGCAAGGCCGACCTCGTGCCCGCGGCCGGTCTCGCGCGCACCACCGTCAGCACCGCGGTGGACGAGTTGCTGGCCCGCGGCCTGCTGCAGGTCGACGGCACCCGGCCCACCGCCGGGAGGGGCCGGCCTGCCGACCGGCTCGCGCTCTCCCCGCGCGGCGGCCACGTGCTCCTCGCCGACGTCGGCGCGAGCAGCGCCCACCTCGCCGTGATCGACCTGAGCCAGCGGATGCTCGCGCGCACCGAGGTCTGCGTGGACATGCACCGCGGCCCCGACGCGGTGCTCCGAACGGTGGAGACGCAGCTCACCCAGCTGCTGGCAACCGTGCCGCAGGACGTTCCGGTGCGCGCCGTGGTGATCGGCCTGCCCGGCCCCGTGGACGGCACCCAGGGCGTCCCGGTCCGCCCGCCGATCATGCCGGGCTGGCACGCCTACCCGGTGGCGGCTCGGCTGTCGCAGACCTTCGACTGCCCCGCGGTGCTGGAGAACGACGTCAACCTGCGCGCGCTCGGCGAGGCCAGGGCCCTGCCGGCCGACCAGGTGCCGCTGCTGTTCGTCAAGGTCGGCACAGGCATCGGCGGCGGCCTCGTGAGCCGTGAGGGGGTGCTGCACCACGGTGCCGACGGCGCCGCGGGCGACATCGGGCACGTCCGGGTGCGCGGCGCCCCGGACGACGCGTGCGTCTGCGGCAACGTCGGCTGCATCGAGGCCGTCGCATCCGCGGGTGCCATCGCCCGCAAGCTCGGCGCGCCGGGCCCGCCGATCCCCACCGACGAGGTGCGCGCCCTGCTCGCCCGCGGCGACGGGGCCGCGGTGGCGGCCGTGCGCGAGGCGGCCGCACTGATCGGCGAGCTCGTCGCCACGCTCGTGCACTTCTACAACCCGGCACGGGTGACCATCGGCGGCGGCCTGTCCGCGGCGAGCGACGAGCTGCTCGCCGGCGTGCGCAGCGTCGCCTACCAGCGCGCACTCCCGCTGGCCACCCGCAACCTCGTGCTCACCAACAGCGTGCTGGGCGAGTACGCGGGGCTCGCGGGCGCCGCGGTGCTGGGCATCGAACGCGTGCTGTCGACGGACTCGATCGGGCTCCTGTTCGCCCAGCGTGTGTGACCCGGGCAACCCCTCCGGCATCACGGGATCGGGTGAATAAGGGGACCCCGGTGACGCGCGCCGCAGCGGGCCGGATTCACTAGCCCTTGGACCACGCAAAGCCGCTGGTCCCGCAACCGGATGGAACGGACATCGATGCGCCTCACGTCGCTCCCGCTGTCGAGCGCAGCGGACCGCCCCCGCGGCGTCGCCGCGGCCGCGGCGGCCGCGGTGGCGCTGCTGGCGCTGGGCGGGCTCGGCGCGGTGCTCGACGGCGACGCGCAGCGGCTCGTGGCGAACGTGGGCCTGCTCGTGCTCTCCCTGGCAGGCGGCTTCGCCTGCCTCGGGGCGGCGCGGCGCAGCAGCGGCCCGGGGCGGCGCGGGTGGGGCGCGTTCGCCGTGGCCTGCTGGTGCTGGGCGGGCGGGCAGGTCGTGTGGACGGTGCAGGAGAACCTGCTGGGGACGCCCAGCCCGTTCCCGTCACCGGCCGACGCCGGGTTCCTCGCCTTCCCGGTGGCCGCGCTGGTGGGGCTGGCCCACCTCACGCCGTCCGACTCCGGCCTCGCCAGGGCGCGGCGTGTGCTCGACACGCTGCTCGTCGGCTGCGCCGTGGGCCTGGTCGCGTGGGTCACCGTGCTCGACCCGGTGCTCGAGCACTCCGGGCGCTCGCTGCTGCAGGCTGCACCCGCACTCGCCTACCCCGTGGCGGACGCGGTGCTCGTGAGCGCCACCGTGCTCACGCTTGCCCGCACGCGCGGCTCGCCGGTGCGCTGGGGCCTGCTCGGCACGGCCGTGCTCGCGATCGCGGTCTCCGACGCGGTGTTCGCCCACCAGGTGTCGGGCGGCGCCTACGCCACCGGCTCGGTGGTCGAGTGGGGATGGCGGATCGCGTTCTGCCTCATCGGGGTGGCGGCCACACTCGTGCGGGACGACCCGGCCGCGGAGCTGCCCAGCGCGCCCGCGCCCCGCGACTCCGTGCGCGCCGGCCTGCTGCCCTACCTGCCGCTCGCGCTCGCCGCCCTGCTCGTCGCGGTCGAGGCCACCGGCGGGGTGGGCCTCGACGTGGTCGAGGTGGCGTGCATCGCCGCACTGGTGCTGCTCGTGCTCGGGCGCCAGTACGTCACCGTCCGGGAGAACCAGGAGCTCACCCGCGCCATCCAGCAACGCGAGGTGCAGCTGCACCACCTCGCCTTCCACGACCCGCTCACCGGCCTCGCCAACCGCGCGCTGTTCCTCGACCGGCTCGAGCACGCACTCGGCCGCGCCGAGCGCACCCGGCAGCCGGTCTCCGTGGCGTTCATCGACCTCGACGGGTTCAAGGCCGTCAACGACACGCTCGGGCACGCCGCGGGCGACGCATTGCTCGTCGGGGTGGCCGGTCGCCTGAAGGGAGCGCTGCGCAGCGCCGACACCCTCGCCCGGCTCGGCGGCGACGAGTTCGCCGTGCTCGTCGAGCAGGGCGACGACGCCACCACCGCGGCACGGCGCCTGCTCGCCACGCTGCGCGACCCGTTCCACGTGCACGGCCGGTCGGTGGCGGTGGGGGCCAGCATCGGCGTGGCCACCGTCGAGGCCGGGCAGGACACCGGCACCGACGCCGCCACCCGCGCCGCCACCCTGGTGCACCGCGCCGACGTGGCCATGTACGCGGTGAAGGCGTCCGGCAAGGGCGACGTGGCCGCACACACCGCCGAGCTCGACGGGGAGGCGCCCGGCCGCAACGGGCGCCACGCGGTGCGCAAGGTGCGCCCGCCGCTGCCCGAGGCGTTCGCCGACGCCCTGCACCGCGGCGACGTCCACGCCATCTACCAGCCCGTCGTCGACCCGGTGTCCGGGCGGATCTCCGCCATGGAGGTGCTGGCCCGCTGGACGCACGAGGGCGAGGCCGTTCCCCCGTCGACGTTCATCCCGGCCTGCGCTGCCGCGGGCCTGTCCGGCCAGCTCACCGCGCTCATGCTGGAGCAAAGCTGCGCCCAGCTGGGCCTGTGGAACGCCGGGCTCGCCCACCGGCGCCTGCGCATCGCGGTCAACGTCGACCCCACCGAGTTCGGCGACAGCGGCCTGCCCGACCGGGTGGCGGGCGTCCTGCGCCGCTACGGCCTCTCCCCCGGCCAGCTCGCGCTGGAGATGACCGAGACGGCCGTGAACAACCGCCCCGGCAACGCCGTCGACGTGATGCACCGGCTGCGCGAGCTCGGCGTCCGGATCGCCCTCGACGACTTCGGCACCGGCTACAGCACGCTGTCCCGGCTCGCCCGCACCCCCGTCGACACCGTGAAGATCGACCGGTCGTTCGTGGCGCACATCGACCACGACGAGCAGCAGCGCTGGTTCTTGCGTGGCCTGCTCGAACTCGCCCGCCACCTGGGCCTGCGCACCGTCGCCGAGGGCGTCGAACGCGCGGGGCAGCTGCACGAGCTGCGCAGGCAGGGCTGCGACCTCGTGCAGGGCCACTTCGTGGCCCGCCCGGCCACCGCGGCCCAGCTCACCCCCGCGGTGCTGGCCGACCTGCCGATCCTCGCCCCCCACCTGCGCGGGATGCGCACGAGCGACACCCGCCTCGCGGCCGGGCGCTGGTTCCGCCCGGTCTCCGAGACCAGCTGAGGGCCTCCCTCCGGGAGGTTCAGGAAAGCCACATTCAGGGCCGCTCCGGCCTTGAATGTGGCTTTCCTGGCCTTCGGGAGGCGACCGGCGCTCAGACGAGCGGCACGGTGGCGGTCGGCGCGTGGGCGCGGGTGGTGGCGAGCTCCTCGAACTCCTGCACGGCGTCGATCTCGGCGCCCATGGCGATGTTCGTGACCCGCTCGCAGATCACCTCGACGACCACGGGCACCCGGTGCACGGCCATGAGCTCGCGGGCCCGGGCGAACGCGGCCGGGAGCTCGCGCGGGTCGGTGACCCGCAGCGCCTTGCAGCCCAGCCCCTCGGCCACCGCCACGTGGTCGACGCCGTACTTGCCCAGGCCGGGGGCGTTGACGTTGTCGAAGCCGAGCTGCACGCAGTAGTCCATGTCGAACGCGCGCTGCGCCTGGCGGATGAGCCCGAGGTAGGAGTTGTTCAGCACGAGGTGCAGGTAGGGCAGGTTGAACTGCGCGCCCACCGCGAGCTCCTCGATCATGAACTGGAAGTCGTAGTCGCCGGAGACGGCCACCACGAACGCGTCGGGGTCGGCTGCGCGCACGCCGAGCGCGGCGGGTGCGGTCCAGCCGAGAGGGCCGGCCTGGCCCGCGTTGATCCAGTGCCGCGGCTGCTGGACGTGCAGGAGCTGCGCGGCCGCGATCTGGGACAGCCCGATCGTGGTGACGTAGCGGGTGTCGGGCCCGAACGCCCGGTTGCACTCCTCGTACACCCGCTGCGGCTTGATCGGGATGTCGTCGAAGTGGGTGCGGCGCTGCAGGGTGCCCTTGCGGCCCGCGCACTCGCGCACCCAGGCGCTGCGGTCGGGCAGCGACCGGTCGCGGGCGGCGGCGATCGTCTCGCGCAGGAACGCGCCCGCGTCCGACACCACGCCGTAGTCGGGCGCGAACACCCGCCCCACCTGGGTGGGCTCGACGTCGACGTGCACGAACGTGCGCCCGGCGCGGTAGACGTCCAGGCCGCCGGTGTGCCGGTTGGCCCACCGGTTGCCGATTCCGAGCACGAAGTCGGAGGCCAGGAAGGTGGCGTTGCCGTAGCGGTGGGAGGTCTGCAGACCCGCCATGCCCGCCATGAGCGGGTGGTCGTCCGGGATCGCGCCCCAGCCCATCAGCGTGGGCACCACCGGCACGTCGAGCAGCTCGGCCAGCTCCACCAGCTCCGCGGACGCGTCTGCCCCGATGATCCCGCCCCCGGCGACGATCAGCGGCCGCCGCGCCGCCGCGAGCATGTCCAGGACCTTCTCGGCCTGGGCGCGGGTGGCCGCGGGCCGGTGCACGGGCAACGGGGTGTAGGTGTCGACGTCGAAGGCGATCCCGGCCTGCTGCACGTCGAGCGGCAGGTCGATCAGCACCGGCCCCGGCCGCCCGGAGCGCATCAGGTGGAAGGCCTGGGCGAACGCGCCCGGCACCTGCCCGGGCTCGCGCACCGTGACCGCCCACTTGGCGACGGGAGCGGCGATCGCGGCCACGTCGACGGCCTGGAAGTCCTCCTTGTGCAGCCGCGCCACCGGTGCCTGCCCCGTGATCGCGAGCAGGGGCACCGAGTCGGCCGCGGCGGCGTACAGACCGGTGATCATGTCGGTGCCCGCGGGGCCGGACGTGCCGATGCAGACGCCGATGTTCCCGGCGGCCGTGCGGCTGTAGCCGTCGGCCATGTGGGCGGCGCCCTCCACGTGCCGGGCGAGCACGTGCTGCAGCGAGCCGTCCCGGCGCACTGCGTCGTAGAACGGGTTGATCGCCGCGCCGGGGACCCCGAACAGGTGCGAGATCCCCTCGCGGCGCAGGATCGCGACGGCGGCGTCGACGGCGCGCAGTTTCATTCCTTCTGGCTCGGTCATCACGTACTCCTTCCCGACAACCGCTCGACGAGCAGCAGGAGTGCGCTGTGGTCGAGGTCGCCGTGGCCCATGGCGCGCAGCGCCCCCACCAGCTGCGCGACGTGCGCGCCCAGCGGGATCGTGACGCCGGCCTCGCGGGCGGCGGCCGTGACGATGCCCAGGTCCTTGTGGTGCAGGTCGATGCGGAAGCCGGGCGCGAACTCGCGGGCCCGCATGCCCGCGGCCTTGCGCTGCAGCACGGTGCTGCCGGCCAGGCCGCCCCCGAGCACCTCGGTGGCCGCCTCGGTGTCCACGCCGTGGGCCTCGAGGAACACCAGCGCCTCGGCGAGCAGCTCGATGTTGCCCGCCACGATCAGCTGGTTGGCCGCCTTGACGGTCTGGCCCGCCCCGGACGGCCCGACGTGCACCACGGTGCCGCCCACGACGTCCAGGTACGGGCGCGCGGCCTCGACGTCCTCGGCCGAGCCGCCCACCATGATCGAGAGCGTGCCCTCCTTCGCGCCGGCCTCCCCGCCGCTCACCGGCGCGTCGACCACGCGGATGCCGCGCTCGTTGCCGGCGGCGGCCACCGCGCGGGCGACGTCGGGGCGGATCGTCGAGCAGTCGATGTGCAGGGTGCCGGGCTTCGCGGCGGCGTAGATCCCGTCGTCGCCGAGCGCCACGGCCTCGACGTCCGGGCTGTCCGGCACCATCGTGATCACGACCTCGGCGTCGCGCACGGCGTCGGCCACGCTGTCGGCGGCGCGCCCGCCACGCTCCACGAGCCGGTCCACCGCCGGGCGGGACCGGTTGTAGCCGACCACGTCGTGGCCGGCGTCGATCAGGTGCCCGGCCATGGGGGCGCCCATGATGCCGAGGCCGATGAATCCGATCGTGGTCACTTGCTGCGCTCCATCCAGTCGAATGCGCTGTCGGTGGTGGTGGACGGCACGTACTCCAGCCCGATCCAGCCGGTGTAGCCGGCCGCGGACAGGGCGGGCAGGTGCTCGTCGAAGGGGATCTCGCCGGTGCCGGGCTCGTGGCGGCCGGGGGCGTCGGCGATCTGGACGTGCCCGATCCGCGGCGCGTGGTCGCGGATCACGGCGGCGAGGTCCTCGCCGTTCACGGCGAGGTGGTAGAGGTCGGCCAAGAGCGCGACGTTCGGCGCCCCCACCCGGTCGACCACCGCAAGGGCGTCCGCCGCGGTGCGCAGCGGGTAGCGATCGGCGCCGGAGAGCGGCTCGATCACCACGGTGCCCTCGAGGAGGGCGGCCGCGCGGGCGAGGTTCTGCACGGCGATGTCGTCCTGGTCGCGCGGGTCCGCGCCCTCGACGCGGTTGCCGTAGAGCGCGTTGAACACCCGCGTGCCCAGCCGCTTGCCGATGCCCGCGGCCACGTCGATGCTGTCGCGGAACTCGGTCTCGCGCCCCGGCCACGACGCCAGCCCGCGGTCGCCACCGGGCATGTCACCCGCGGCCAGGTTGAGCCCGGTGAGCTGCACGCCCGCGTCCTCGATCGCGCCCACGAACGCGTCGACCTCGGCGTCGGACGGCGCGGCCGTGGGGAAGGGCCACCAGAACTCGACGGCGTCGAATCCTGCGGCCTTCGCCGCGGCGGGCCGCTCGAGCAGGGGCAGCTCGGTGAAGAGGATCGAGCAGTTGACGGTCCAGCGGGTCACATGTCCTCCGTGAGATGGGTCAGGAAAGCCACTTTCCGGGCCGCTACGGCCCTGAATGTGGCTTTCCTGAACTTCCGGACCAGCGCGCGGCGAGCTCCGCCCGCCCGCCCGGGGTGAGCGCGCCGTGCAGGCGCAGGCGGGCCATGCCGCCGTCGGGGTGGACGTCCATGCGGACGTGCGTGACCGGGGTGGCGGGCACGCGGAACCGGTGGCGGGTGTCGGGCCGCAGCGGGGTGCGCTCCAGCAGCTCGACGGTGCCGCCGTCGGCGGTGCGGCCGGTGAGGCCCGCCCAGCCGGGGGCGTTGTGCAGGAACCAGCTCGTGTCGAGCTCGGCCAGCACGAGCGCGGCCTCGGCGACGAACGCGACCTCCACCCAGTCGTTGCCGTCGTCGCGGCGGCGGGCGTTCTCCCAGCCCTCGCCCATGTGCCGGGCCGGGCCGGGCATCAGCAGGTTGTTCGGGGAGCCGTAGAACGCGTTCGAGCAGCCGACGACGCGGCCGCCGTGCACCAGCGCCGCGAGGTCGGTGGTGCCGAGCAGATCGAGCAGCTCCGGGTCGGGCAGGGACTCGCCGTGCACCCGCAGCCGGGCGACCCCGCCGTCGGGGAAGATCCGCAGCCGGACGTGGGTGATCCGGCCGGGGTGCTCCACGGCGAAGGCGTTCTCGGTGTCGCCGGCGACGGGGCTGCGCGGCACGAGCGGCGTCCAGTCCACCGGGTCGTCCGTGCCGTCGGCGACCGCGCCGTCGACGGCCACCTCAGGCGGATAGTTTCCCGTGAACCACGCCGTGTCGACCACGACGCCGCGCACCACCCCGGAGACGCCGAGGCGCACGACCGCCTCGTCGTGGCCCGGCTCGCGCCTGCGGCGGGTCTCCCAGCCGTCGTAGACCTTGCCCTGCGCGCCGAAGGTCGTGGGGTCGAACGCGGGCCGGCCCGGCGTGATCAGGTTCTCCTTGGCGGCGAACGCGTCGTCGTTGGCGTGCACGACCGCGCCGCCGAGCGAACGCAGCGCCAGGTCGGGCAGCTCCCGGAAGTCGGCCATCGGTCAGTCCTCCCCTCGTCGCAGCAGCCGCCCCCGGGGCGGCCCGTCCACCGGTGTGCCGCGCAGCCACGTCTGGCGCACGACGCCGGTGAGCTCCCGGCCCGCGTAGGGCGTGACCGGGTGGCGGTGGTGCAGCTCCCCCACCGTGTAGGGCGCGTCGGGTGCGAAGACGACCAGGTCGGCGTCGGCGCCCGCGGCGATGCGGCCCTTGCGCTGCAGGCCGACGCGCGCGGCGGGCGCGTGCGCCATCCACTCGACGACGTCGGCGAGGTGGTGCCCGCGCCGCCGGGCCTCGGTCCACACGACCGGCAGCCCGACCTGCAGCGACGCGATGCCACCCCAGGCCGTGCCGAAGTCGCCGGTGTCGAGGTGCTTGAGCTCCGGCGGCGAGGGCGAGTGGTCCGAGACCACCATGTCGATCACGCCGCCGGCGAGGCCCGCCCACAGCGCGTCCCGGTTGGCGGCCTCGCGCACGGGCGGGCAGCACTTGAACCGGGTGTCACCGTCGGGCACCTCCTCGGCGGTGAGCGCGAGGTAGTGCGGGCAGGTCTCGACGCTCACCGGCACGCCCTCGGCCCTGGCGGCGGCCAGCTGCGGCAGCGCGGACGCCGCCGACAGGTGCACCACGTGCACCCGCGCCCCGGTCTCGCGGGCCAGCCGTAGCAGCGTGGCGATCGCCCCGTCCTCCGCGGCGCGCGGGCGGGACGCCACGAAGTCGGCGTAGCGGCGGCCGGCCGCCGGCCGCACCGCCGTGGCGTCCTCGGCGTGGGCGATGAGCAGGCCGCCGAACTCGGCCACCGCCTCGAGCGCGGTCCGCAGGCCGTCGACGTCCAGGGGCGGGAACTCCGGCACCCCGCTGTCGAGCAGGAAGCACTTGACGCCGAAGACGCCCTCGGCGTGCAGCTTCCCGAGTTCGCCCGCGTTGCCGGGGATCGCCCCACCCCAGAACCCGACGTCCACGGCGCACTGCCCGTCGGCGGCCGCGCGCTTGGTCTGCAGCGCGGCGACGTCCACGGTGGGCGGCAGCGAGTTGAGCGGCATGTCGACGATCGTGGTGACCCCGCCCGCGGCCGCGGCGCGGGTGGCCGTGGCGAAGCCCTCCCACTCGGTGCGGCCCGGCTCGTTGACGTGCACGTGGGTGTCGACCAGCCCGGGCAGCAGCACCTCGTCGTCGGCGAGCACCACGTCCTGCGCGTCGAGGGGCATGTCGTAGGGCAGCACCGCCTGGATGCGCTCCCCCGCCACCAGCACGGCCGCCGGACCGTCGGTGCCGTCGACGACGGCCCGCCGCGCCCGGATGACGATCACGTTCTCTCCTGGTAGGCGCGCCAGCTCGCCAGCTCCGAGATGTCCTCCAGCGGCGGCAGCTGCGGATACTCACGGCGCAGGATCATGGCGAGCGACCCGCTGCCGTCGGCCAGCTCGACGACCCCGAGCTCCAGCCCGTCGGGCTCGCCGGGCAGCAGGACCTCCCGCAGCTGCTCGTAGGACAGGTCGTAGACCTCGCCCTCGACCGCGGCCCCGCCCTCGCCGACGTCCTCGAGTGCCGGGTACTTCCCGCCGACGGCGTGGAAGCGGTAGCGCGGCGCGGTGGTGGTGCGGGCCACCAGCGGGGCGTCGCCGACGAGGTGGTGGTCGGCGCCGCCGGACATCGCGGTGCCGTTCAGGAACATCCGTGGCATCGAGGAACAGCCTCCCAGGGGTCGTGAGTGGATACGAGTGCTCCAGCACTCGTATCCACTCACGGCACGATGTGTTCGGGCCGGATCGGGACGCGGCGCAGGGCGCGCCCCGTCGCCGCCCGGATCGCGGCCGCGACGGCGGGGCCGCTGGAGATCGTCGGCGGTTCGCCGACCCCCCGCACACCGTAAGGGGCGTGCGGGTCGGCGTACTCGAGAACCTCGATCTTCATCGGCGGCATGTCGAGGATCGTGGGGATCAGGTAGTCGGTGAACGACGGGTTCTGCACGATGCCGTCGCGCACCACCACCTCCTCCATCAGCGCGAGGCCCATGCCCTGCGCGCTGCCGCCCTGGATCTGGCCGACGACCGCGTCGGGGTTGATCGCCTTGCCGACGTCCTGCGCGGTGTCCAGCGCCACGACCTTGACCAGGCCGAGCTCCACGTCGACGTCGACGACGGCCCGGTGGGCGGAGAAGGCGTACTGGACGTGGGCGTCGCCCTGGCCGGTCTCGGGGTCGATCGGGTGCGTCGGGCGGTGGCGCCACTCGACGGTCTCCTCCACTGCGTCGTCGCCGAGGACCTCCACGAGGTCGGCGAGCACCTCCCCGCCCGCATCGACGACCTTGATGCCGTCCAGGCGCAGGTCGGCCCGCCCCAGCACGCCGGCGGCGCGCGCGAGCACCGAGGCGCGCACGGCCTCGCAGGCCGCCTTCACCGCGCCGCCGGTGACGTAGGTCTGCCGCGACGCCGACGTGGAGCCCCCGGACCCGACGGAGGTGTCCTTGGGCGCGACGACCACCCGGTCGACGCCCAGCTCGGTGCGCACGATCTGCTGCTCGACGGTGATCAGCCCCTGGCCGACCTCGGCCGCCGCGGTCTGCACGGTGGCCACCGGCTCGCCGCCGGTCACCTGCAGCCGCACGCGGGCGGTGGAGTAGTCGTCGAAGCCCTCGGAGAACCCGACGTTCTTGTAGGTCACCGCGTAGCCGACGCCGCGCACGACCCCCTCGCCGTGCGTGGTGTTGGAGACGCCGCCGGGCAGGTCGCGCAGGTCGCGCTCGCCCGCCGGCTCGGGGGGCAGGGGCAGGTCGCGGACGGTGCGGATCAGCTCGGCCACCGGGGCGGCGGAGTCGATCAGCTGCCCCGTGATGTTGACGTCGCCCTCGCGCATGCCGTTGCGGGCGCGGATCTCCACGCGGTCGACGCCGACGGTGTCGGCCAGCTCGTCCATCAGCGCCTCGTGCGCGAACGCCGCCTGCACGCAGCCGAACCCGCGCATCGCCCCGCACGGCGGGTTGTTGGTGTACACGCCCCGCGCGTCGACGCGGACGCTCGGGATCCGGTACGGGCCCAGCCCCAGCGTGCCGCCGTTGCCGACCACCGCGGGTGTGGACGACGCGTAGGCGCCGCCGTCGAAGAGCATGTCGGCCTTGGCATAGACCAGGGTGCCGTCGCGCTCGGCGCCGAACTCGTAGTGCAGCCACGCCGGGTGGCGGTGCACGTGCCCGAAGAACGACTCCTCGCGCGAGTAGCTCATCTTCACCGGCTTGCCGGTGTGCAGCGCGAGCAGGCAGGCGTGGACGTGCATGGACAGGTCCTCGCGGCCGCCGAAGGCCCCGCCGACGCCCGCCAGGTGCAGCCGCACCTTGTCCGGGCCCATGCCGAGCGCGCGGCAGACCTGGCGCTGGTCGACGTGCAGCCACTGCGTGGCCACGTAGAGGTCGATGCCGCCGTCCTCGGCCGGCACCGCGAGGCCGGACTCGGGGCCCAGGAACGCCTGGTCCTGCATGCCGACCTCGAAGTCGAGCGCCACGACGACCGGCGCGCTCTGGTCCTCCTCCCCGCGGTGCAGCTTCAGGTGGCGCACGAGGTTGCCGCCGGGCTGCACCTGCGGGGCGTCCGGGTCGAGCGCCTTGCGCGGGTCGGTGACGGCCGGCAGCTCCTCGTACGTCACGACGATCTTCTTCGCGGCGCGCCGGGCGGTCTCCGGGTGGTCGGCGGCCACCAGCGCCACCGGCTCGCCCTGGTAACGCACCACGTCGCGCGCCAGGACCGGGGTGTCCTGGTGCTCCAGGCCCACGGAGTTCTCACCGGGTACGTCGGCGGCGGTGAGCACCGCCCACACCCCGGGCACCGCGAGCGCGGGCCCGGTGTCGATCGCCACGATCCGGGCGTGCGGGTGTGGGCTGCGCAGGGTGACGCCCCAGACCATCTGGTCGTGCCACAGGTCGCTCGCGTACGCGAACTCGCCGGTGACCTTGAGCGTGCCGTCGGGGCGCAGCGGGCTGTCGCCGATGCGCCCGGACGTGCGGCTTCCCGTTTCGGTGCTGGTCATGCCTTCTCCAGGAGGTCGCGGTGGACGGCCTGGGCCTCGCGGGCCAGCGCGTCCGCGTCGACGGTGACCACGCGGTCGCGCTCGACCACCGGGCGCCCGTCCACGAGCAGCAGTTCCAGGGGCGGCGGGGCGCCGAGCACGAGCGCGGCCACCGGGTCGGCGACGTCGGCGTGGGCCGGGCCGTCGAGCCGCCAGAGGGCGAGGTCGGCGAGCTTGCCCTCCTCGATCGAGCCGAGCTCGTCGGTGCGCCCCAGCACGGCGGCGCCGCCGAGGGTGGCCAGCGCGAGGCCGTCGCGCACCGACAGGGCGGTGGGGCCGCCGACCGCGCGGGCGAAGAGCACGGCGTGGCGGACCTCCTCCAGCAGGCTGCCCGCCTCGTTGCTCGCCGCCCCGTCCACGCCGAGGCCGATGCGGGCGCCCGCGTCGCGCAGGTCGCGGGTGCGGGCGATGCCGGCGCCGAGCCGCGCGTTGGACGACGGGCAGTGCGCCACGCCCGTGCCGGTGTCGCCGATCTTCTTCACCGCGGCGTCGTCGAGGTGGATCGCGTGGGCGAACCAGACGTCCTCGCCGGTCCAGCCCAGGCCCTCGACGTACTCCAGGGGCGTGCAGCCGAACCGCTCGCGGCAGAAATCCTCCTCGTCGAGGGTCTCGGCGAGGTGGGTGTGCAGCCGCACGCCGCGGCGCCGCGCCAGCTCGGCGGACTCCCGCATCAGCTCGCCCGTCACGGAGAACGGCGAGCAGGGCGCCAGCCCGATCCGCAGCATCGCCCCGGGTGAGGGGTCGTGCCAGCGGTCGATCGCCTCCTCGGACGCGGCGAGGATGGCGTCGCGGTCCTCCACGACGTGGTCGGGCGGCAGGCCGCCGTCGCGCTGCCCGAGGTCCATCGACCCGCGGGTGGGGTGGAAGCGCAGCCCCACCTCGCGCGCGGCGGTGATCTCGGCGCCGAGCACGTCGCCGCCCCCGCGCGGGAAGACGTAGTGGTGGTCGGTGCTGGTGGTGCAGCCGGTGCGGGCCAGCTGGGCCAGCGCCCCGCTCGCGCCGACGTGCACCGCGCGCTCGTCGATGCCCGCCCACACCGGGTAGAGCGTGGTGAGCCACTCGAACAGCGTCGCGTCGACGGCGAGGCCGCGGGTGACCCACTGGTAGAGGTGGTTGTGGGTGTTGACGAAGCCCGGGGTGAGCAGGCAGCCCCGCCCGTCCACGACGCGCGCCCCCTCGGCGCGCGGCGCGGGCCCCCGCCCGACCGCGGTGATCCGGTTGCCGTCGACGACGACGTGCCCGTCCGGGTGTTCCTCGCCGGAGACGGTGACGACGTGCGCACCCTCGATGATGATCATTCCGCAGCCTCCGCCGCGGTGCGGACCGCATCCATGATCTTCTCGTACCCGGTGCAGCGGCAGAGGTTGCCCGCGAGCGCCTCCCGGATCTCCGGGTCGCTCGGGTGCGGGTTGCGCTGCAGCAGGTCGTGGGTGGACACGATCAGGCCCGGCGTGCAGAAGCCGCACTGCACGGCCCCGCGCTCCACGAACGCCTGCTGCACCGGGTGCAGGTCCTCACCCGAGCCGAGCCCCTCCACGGTGGTGACCTCGCGGCCGTGCGCCTGCCCCGCGGCCACCAGGCACGAGCAGACGGGGGTGCCGTCGAGGTAGACGGTGCAGGAGCCGCACTCACCCTGCTCACAGGCGTTCTTCGAACCGGGCAGGCCGAGGCGCTCGCGCAGGGCGTAGAGCAGGCTCTCGCCCGCCCACACGTCGTCGGCCTCGCGCCGCTCGCCGTTGATCGTGAGTTCGATCTTCATGTCAGGCGGCCCTCCGGTAGTCGTCCCATGCCCAGGTGGCGGCGCGGCGCGCCATCACCGACAGGGAATGCAGGCGGTACGCGGCGCTGCCGCGCACGTCGTCGATGGGGGCGGCGGCGTCGCGGACCTTCCGCCCGAACTCCACGGCGAGCCCCTCGGGCAGCGGGCCGCGCGACTCCCACAGCCCGGCCGCGGCGAGCTCGCCCGCGAGGAACTCGGCGGCGGCGTCGGCACGGCGCGGGGTGGGCGCCGCCGAGCCGATGCCGGTGCCGACGGCCTGCCGCTGCGGGTGCAGGGCCAGCCCGAACGCCGACACGGCGATCACCATCGCGTTCCTCGTGCCGATCTTGCAGAACTGCTGCGGCCCGCTCGCCGGCGCGATCAGCACCGCCGCGATCAGCTCGTCGGGGGCCAGCGCGTTGCACTTGACGCCCGTGTAGAACTCCGCGGCGCGGATGCGACGGGCCCCGCGCACCGACGCCACCTCCACCTCGGCGTCGGCCGCGAGCAGCGGCGGGTGGCTGTCGCCCGCGGGCGAGGCCGCGCCGAGGTTGCCGCCCACGGTGCCCCGGTTGCGGATCTGCGGGGACCCGACGGTCCGCGCGGCCATCGCGAGCCCCGGCAGCCGGTCGCCCAGCTCGTCGATGATCCGGGTGTAGGTGACCCCGGCTCCCAGCCGGATCCGGCCGTCGGTCTCGGTGCCCCACTCGCGCAGTTCGGGCACGCGGGTGAGGTCGAGCAGCGCGGGCGGGCGGCGGTGGTCGAAGTTCAGCTCGACCATCACGTCGGTGCCCCCGGCCAGGGGCACCGCGTCCGGCTGCTCGGCCTTCGCCGCGAGGGCGTCGGCCCACGTCGTCGGGGCGAGGAAGTCCATGCCCAGAAGTACAGCGCGCGCCCGGGACGCGCAGAAGTCGCCGACGTGACGAATCGCCCGACCCGGGACCCCGAACGGGTTGTAGGTTCCTCCAATGCAGCTGCGCGACCTGCTCGCCAACCCCGCACTGGGGCTGCGGCTGCTGCACGCGGGCAGCGCGCCGGACGCCCTGGACCGGCCCGTCCGCTGGGTCTACACCACCGACCTGATCGACCCGGCCCGCTACCTGTCCGGCGGAGAGCTGGTGATCAGCGGGCTGGTCTGGCGCCGCGAGCCCGCCGACAGCGAGCGGTTCGTCGCCGCCGTGGCCGGCGCGGGCGCGGTGGCGCTCGCCGCGGGCGAGGCGGTGTTCCACGGCATCCCCGACGACCTGGTCGCGGCATGCCGCCGCCACGACCTCGCGTTGCTCGCCGTGCCCGAGGAGGTGTCGTTCGCCGCGGTGACCGAACTGGTGGTCGGGGCGCTCACGGCCGCCCGCGGTGACCGGCTCGCGCTCACCCTCGGCCGGCAGCGGCGGCTGCTCTCCGCCGTGGCGGGCGGGCTCGGGCTCGACGAGCTCGCCGCCGAGGTCTCGATGACCACCGGGGTGGTGATCCGGGTGCTCTCGGCCACCGGGCGCGCGGTCGTGGCGGGGCCGATCCCGCTCGCAGGCGCCGAGCTCGACGCCGCCGTCACCACGTTCCTCACCGCGCACCGGCTGCCCGCGGTGGTGCCCGGGGCGGAGCGCTCGGTGTTCCCGGTGGGTCCGTCGTCCGAGGAGCGCGT
The DNA here is from genome assembly GCF_042657305.1 of Pseudonocardia zijingensis. Classification (NCBI taxonomy): domain Bacteria; kingdom Bacillati; phylum Actinomycetota; class Actinomycetes; order Pseudonocardiales; family Pseudonocardiaceae; genus Pseudonocardia; species Pseudonocardia zijingensis. The sequence goes on from NZ_JBHSKO010000011.1 coordinate 187,389, forward strand.
GACGTCGTGGTTCGTGCTGGCCGACGGCGACTGCACCCGCTGGGACAGCGAGGTCGGCGACACCGTCGGCGAGCTGGTGGCGATCACCGCCCTCGACCGCGCCCGCCGCGGCGAGGGCCACCGGCTGGCCCGCGAGATCGCCGAGGACGCCATCGCGCTCGTCGCCGAGGGCTCCGCGGGCCGTCCGGAGACGGCCGTGCGGCTGCGGCAAGCCGGTCTCGACCCGGACGCGCCACTGGTCGTCGCGGTGGCCGGGTTCGGGGCGGCGGAGCGCGCCGAGACCGCCCGTTCCGTGCTGGTCGACGCGGCCGCACACGTCGGACCGCCCGCCGTCGGCCTGCACGACGGGCTGGCGGTGGCGCTGCTGCCCGCGGGCCCGCCCGACGCGCCGTCCGACGCGGTGCTGGCCACCGCGCTGCAGCGGCTCGCCCCCGGGGTCGGGCCGGACCGGCTCACGGTGGGCGTGAGCCGGCCCGCGACGCTGGAGGCCCTCTCCGGGGCGCTGCAGGAGGCCCGGCACGCCCGCGACCTGGCCTCCCGCGGCCCCGGCCCGGTGCACGTGGTCACCGGCGCGGAGGTCACCTCGCACGTGGCGCTGCTCGCCGCCGTGCCCGACGAGGTGCGCCGCGCGTTCGCCGTGCGCGTGCTGGAGCCCGTGCTCGACTACGACGCCCGCACCGGCGCCGGCCTGCGCGAGACCCTCCAGGCGTTCCTCGACTGCTCCGGCTCGTGGAGCCGCGCGGCCCAGCAGCTGCACCTGCACGTCAACACGGTCCGGTACCGGATCGGGCGGGTCGAGGAGCTGACGGGCCGCAACCTGGCCGAGCTCCCCGACCGCGTCGACGTGTACCTGGCGCTGCGCTCGCTCTGAGGATCGGCTCGACGCCACACGAACGGTCGTGCTAAAAAGGTCGGCATGAGCAAGGGTGAGGCGACCCGTGGGGTCATCCTCGACGAGGCGGGCCGGCTGGCGCGCCGCGTCGGCCTCGGCGGCCTCACCATCGGTTCGCTCGCCACGCAGACCGGCATGAGCAAGAGCGGGTTGTTCGCCCACTTCGGCTCGAAGGAGTCGCTGCAGCTGCAGGTGCTGCGGTACAGCTCGGAGCGGTTCGTCGACGACGTCATCCGCCCCGCGCTCAAGGCGCCACGGGGCGAACCCCGGGTGCGGGACCTGTTCGAGCGCTGGCTCGCGTGGGACTCCACCGAGGGCGGCTGCCCCCTCGTCGCGGCCAGCTTCGAGCTGGACGACCAGCCCGGGCCCGTGCGCGAGAGCGTCGTGCGCGTGCAGCGCGACTGGACCGACACGCTCGCCACGGTCTTCACCAGCGGCATCGGCGAGGGTCACTTCCGCGCCGATGCAGACCCGCACCAGTTCGCCCAGGACATCATGGGCGTGATGCTGTCCTACCACCTGGCGAGCCGCCTGCTCGCCGACCCGCAGGCCGCCGACCGCGCCCGCCGCGCGCTCGACGCGCTCCTCGCGGCCGCCGCCTGACCCCGTCCCCCTGGAGGACCCCGTGCCCGTGTCAGCGAAAAAAAGCACGATCGTTCGTGCCTTTGGCTGGGGTGAGCGGTGGGCGCCGTCGCTCGCCGCCCGGTTCGCGGCGCGGGCGTGGTTCACGGTCCCGCCGGCGATCCCGCGCCACCGGCTGCCCGCCCTGCCACCAGGGGAGGCGATCCGGGTGGAGCTGTCCGGGCGGGTGCTGCACGCGGTGGCCTGGGGCGCGGGCGAGCCGGTCCACCTCGTGCACGGCTGGGGTGGGCGCAGCGAGCAGCTCGGCGCGTTCGTCGCGCCGCTGGTGGCGGCCGGGTACCGGGTGGTCGCCCACGACGCCCCGAGCCACGGGGCCTCGCCCGCGGGCGCCCGCGGGCCGCGCTCCACCACCATCCCCGAGCTCGCGGCCGCCCTGCGCGCGGCCGCGGGTGAGCAGGACGCGCCGCGCGCGGTGATCGCCCACTCGATCGGCGCGGCCGCCGCCGCACACGCCGTGCGCTGCGGGCTGCGCCCCTCGGCACTCGTCCTCATCGCCCCGCCGGCCGACCCCCGGTGGATGCTCGACGGGTTCGTGGCACGGCTCGGCGCCGGGGCCCGGGTGCGGGCTGAGCTGGAACGCCTGGTCGTGCGCCGGGTGGGCATGCCATGGGAGACCTTCGACGTGCCGGCGTTGCCCCGGTCGGTACCGGTGCCGCCCACCCTCGTGGTGCACGACGCGGCCGACCGCGAGGTCGGGCCCGAGCACGGCCGCGCCATCGCCGCCTCCTGGCCGGGGGCCCGCTTGCTCACCACCGAGGGGCTGGGCCACCGCAGGCTGCTGCGCGACCCCGCGGTGGTCGACGAGGTCGTCCGGTTCATCGCGGGCGCCCGGACGGTCCGGCGGCCGGCATGACCACCCTCGCCGAGCCCGTCGTGCACGTCCTCGACCGCGCGGACGCCCCCGCCGTCGTCGACGCCGTGGTCGCCGGGCTGTCCCCGCGCAGCCGCTACCTGCGCTTCCACGCCCCCGTGCCGCGCCTACCCGCGGCCCTGCGCGCCACGCTGGTGGACGTCGACGGGTCGCGCCACGCCGCCCTGGTGGCCGAGGTCGCCGGGGCCGGGCCGATCGGGCTCGCCCAGGTGTTCCGGGCCGGGTCCGGTGCAGCGGACGTGGCGGTGGCCGTCGTCGACGCCTGGCAGCGCCGCGGCGTCGGCAGGCTCCTGCTCACGGCCCTCGCCGCGCACGCCGAGGAGATCGGCTACACCGAGCTGCACGGCTCGGTGCTGCCGGAGAACGAGGCGATGCAGCGGCTCGCGCGCCGGGTGCTGCCCTGGGCCCGCCCCTGGTTCGACGGCGAGACCGTGCAATTCGTGGCCCAGCTGGGCCCCGCGGCCTGGACCGTGACCCACGAGGACCTGCTGGCCGACCTCACGCGCTGACCCGGGGCCGTGCCAGCCCGCCCCGCACCCCCGGCTGCGCCAGCATGGTGGCTTTACTGGCCGATTACGCCAGTAAAGCCACCTTGCCGGCATACGGGGGCGGGGGACCGAGGGCGGGAGACCCTCAGGAGCGCGTGACCGTCGCCTCGATCAGGCCGTACGGGCGGTCGGCGGCGTAGAAGACCTCGTTGGGGTTGTCCAGGCCGAAGGGCGAGAGGTCCACGGCGAAGTGGTGCTTGTTGGGCGCCTGCAGGCGGATCTCGGCGATCGCCGGGTGGGCTTCGAGCACGCCGCGGCCCATTTCCCAGAGGGTCTGCTGGAGCGCGAGCGAGTGCACGGTGGCGAACTTCTCGAGCAGGATCCGGCGCGCGTCGACCCAGGTCTTGTCCCAGTCGACGTCCAGCTCGGAGTAGCGCCACCGCGCCACGAGGGCCGTGGCCATGATCCGGTCGTCGGTCTCGGGGAGGGTGGTGTAGCGGTCGGTGAGGAAGCCGTGGAACTCCGAGCCGGTCGACTTGAGCAGCACCAGGTCGCGCAGGCCGGACACGACCTCGGTGCCCTCGGCGGACACGTCGACCTCGGTGGTGCGCACCTCGGGGCCGCGGCGCACCCAGGTGTGGTCGTGCCCCTCGCCGCCCACCGGCACCCGGTCCCACGCGAACTCGTCGACCGCGATCCGCGCGCCGTGCACCGGCTCGACGTCGTCGACGAAGTGCCGGGCCAGGGTGAGCGCGTAGTCCTCGATCGCGCGCAGGCCGTGCTCCTTGGCGAAGGCGTACGCGGTGTTCTTCTGCGTGTCGGTGGGCAGCACCTTGCCCTGGTCGCCCTCCAGGTGGGCGGCGGCGAAGTCGCCGCGCAGCGCGGTGGACACGGTGACGTCGCGGATCTCGTGCCGCGCGGTCTCCCGGTAGATCCGGACGAGGCGGTTCTCCGCCTTCCCGTACTGGTTCGCGCCGAGAATGATCGACATCAGTCAGCTCCCGCGGTAGGTCGAGTAGGAGAAGGGGGACAGCAGCAGCGGCACGTGGTGGTGCGCCGCGGGGTCGGTGACGGTGAAGGTGACGACCACCTCGGGGTAGAACCCCTTCTGGCCGGTGGCCGCGAAGTACTCCCCCGTGGCGAACACGAGCCGGTGGTCGCCCGCGGTGAGGCCGCCGAGGTCGCGGACCCGCCCGTCGGCGTCGGTGACGGCGGCGGCGAGCTCGCGCCCGTCCACCGTGGTGAGCCGGACGGGCACGCCGGCGGCCGGCGTGCCGCGCGTCGCGTCGAGGACGTGGGTGGACAGGCTCATGCGGCTCCCTCGTCGAACAGGCGCGCGATGCGCAGCCGGTTGATCGCGGCCAGCTCGGCGAGCGCCACCGCCCGCTCGGTGGCCGCGTCGTTGCCGAGCCGGGCGCGCAGGACGTCGAGCAGCTCCTGGGCGCTGCGGCCGGTGGCGCACACCAGGTAGACGTGCCCGAAGCGCTCCTCGTAGGCGCGGTTGCCCTCGGCGAGGGCGTCGAGGACCTCCGCGTCGGCGCCGGCCACCCCGCTCTGCTCGCGCCGGGACGCGCCGCCTGCGGTGCGGTCACCGATCCGGGGGTGGCCGGCCATCGCCTCGTCGAGGTCCGCGTCGGTGAGCGCGACCTCCGCGGTGGCCTGCAGCGACGCGAGGTCGGGGTGCGGCCGGCTCGCCGCCACCTCCTGCGCCCAGCGGGGTGCGACGCACACCTGGCGCAGCTCGCGCTCAGCGGCGGCCGGGTCGAGGGCGTTCCACTCGTCGAGCCTCATCGGCCGAACGCTCTCGTGCGCGCGGTGGCGATCGGGTTGGCGTCGGCCACGAGGTCGGAGAAGCGGCGGTTGGCCACCTTCGCGATCTCGATCAGCGCCGCGGCGTGCTCCTGCGCCGGGGAGTTGGCAAGGCGCAGCTGCCCCTCGGCGAGCACGCGGTCCCGGGAACCGGAGTCGCGCACGCACACGATCAGCGGGAACCCGAACTTCTCCCGGTAGGCCTCGGTGAGCGCCACGAGCTCGTCGTGGTCCTCGTCGGCGAGCCGGTCGAGCCCGACGCTCGCCTGGTCGCGGGCGGACTCCTCGCCCTCGTCGCCGTCGGCCACCGCGTCGGCGCCCAGGTCCGGGTAGGTCGTCATGAGCGCGCGCTGCTCCTCGTGCGGCGCGGAGAACAGGGCCTCCTGGAACGCTGCGCGCAGGTTCGCGGTGTCGGCGAACGGGCGCCGGTCGTACGCGCGGCCGACGACGGCGGCGCGGGTGTCGGGGCCGCCCTGGAAGAGCCGCCCGAACGTGTCCACGAAATCGTCGCGGCTCATCCGGTTGACCTGCTCGAGCCGCACGGCGTCGGCCCCGGGCGCTCCGGCCACGGCGGGCCCGCGGCTGCGGCCGAGGTGGTGGAACGCGATGTTGAGCACGATCGCGGTGAGGCTGCCGAGCGTGATCCCGGACCCGAACACGATCTGCGCCCACCCCGGGACGGCTGTGCCCACGTCGGGCTGGGCCGTGACGAACATGGCGAGCCCGACGCTCGTACCGACGATCACAACGTTGCGGTGGTCGTGGAAGTCGACGCGCGAGAGCGTCTGGATGCCGACCACGGCCACCGTGGCGAACATGGCGAGCGCGGCGCCGCCGAGCACCGGGTGCGGGATCCCGGCCACCACGGCGCCGGCCTTGGGCAGCAGCCCGAGCAGGATCATGAACCCGCCCGCGGCCACGACCACCCAGCGGCTCTTGACCTGGGTGAGGCGCACGAGCCCGACGTTCTCGGCGAAGCAGGTGTAGGGGAAGGAGTTGAGGACGCCGCCGATGGTGGTGGCGAGGCCGTCGGCCCGCAGCGCGCGGGTGACGTCCTCGCGCCCGACGCGCTTGCCGACGATCTCGCCGGTGGCGAAGACGTCCCCGGTGGTCTCCACCGCGGTGATGAGCATGACCACGATCATGGACACGATCGCGGCGAAGCTGAACTGCGGCCACCCGAAGTAGAACGGGGTGGTCACCCCGAACCACGCCGACTCGCCCACGGCGCCGAAGTGCGCGTCGCCGAGCAGCCACGCCACGAACGTGCCGAGCACGAGGCCGACCAGCACGGCGACCGTGGCGAGGAACCCGCGGAACAGTCGCTGGATCGCCACGATCACGGCGAGCGTGCCGAGGGCGTAGGCGAGGTAGCGCGGGTTGCCGGGGTCCGGTGCGGAGGCGCCGCCGACGGCGTCGGCCGCGGCCACCGGGAGCAGGGCGAGCCCGATCACCAGGATCACCGACCCGGTGACGACGGGCGGGAAGAACCGGATCAGGCGACCGAAGAACGGCGCGATCAGGAACGTCGCCAGCCCGGCGACGATCACCGCGCCGTAGATCACGAGCAGGCCCTCGGTGCCGCCGCCCGCCGCGAGCCCGATCGCGATCATCGGCGAGACGGCCGTGAACGTGACGCCCTGCAGCAGCGGCAGCCGCACCCCGATCTTCCAGAACCCGGCGGCCTGGATGATGGAGGCGATCCCGCAGGTGAACAGGTCGGCGTTGATCAGGTGGACGAGCTCGCGCTCGGACAGCCCGATCGCGCCCGCGAGCAGGATCGGCACGATCACCGCGCCCGCGTAGAACGCGAGCACGTGCTGGAACCCGTAGACGGCGAGCTTGCCTACGGGCAGGACCTGGTCGACCGGGTGGATGCGGCGGGACGGGCGGCGCGGCATGGGCACCTCGCTGTGCGCGGCGGCGGGGACGATTCACGATCGCGCCCGGGGCCTGCCCCGGACACCCGCGGAACTTACGAACCCCGCGCCGCACCCGCCACCCGGGTTTGTGCGATCCCACCAGACGTGCCGGTGACCGCTGCTCAGGCGGGTGCGCGGCCCCAGGTCATGAAGATCGGGTGGGACATGACGAGGGTGTCGGGGTGCTCGAGGTGCGCCCGGGCCGCGGCGTCCAGCTCCTCGAGCTCCGCCTCGCCGGCCGGCCCCAGCTCCACCACGTGCGGGCGCATGCTGCGCACCAGGTCGACCAGGGGCGTGCGGCGGGTGTGACCCGGCGGGAACACCTGCACGATGCCGTCGACCTGCACGTCGGTGGGCCCGGCCCGGCGGTACAGCTCCGGCACCCGGCGCCCGATGTTCGGGTCGGCGCCGTTGCGGCTGAAGACCACCGGCACCAGGTCGAACGTGCCGGACGGCAGCCGCGTGTCACGGGCGTCGGCCGTCCCCACCTCGACGCCCTGCAGCCCGCGCTCGGCGGCGAACCGGGCCGCCATCGCCACGTGCGCCTCGTCGGCGTCGACGCCGACCACCCGGCCGCCCGGCCCCACCCGCTCGGCCATCAGCTCCAGCGTGCCCCGCGGCCCGCAGCCCAGGTCGAGGGCGGTCTGCCCCTCCGCCAGGCCGACGCGGTCGAGCAGCTCCCCGCTGACGGGCGTCAGCTCCTCGGCCTGGCGCAACAGCCGCGCGCTCTCCCCCTCGCTGGTGCCGAGTGTGGAGGCCGCGTCCGGATCCCAGTGCGCGTGCGTTCGCGTTGTTCCCGTCGCTTCTGCCATGCGCTTCCCCTGCCCCCGGGCCCTCACCGGTTGCGCGCACCGGCAGGGCCGATACCTCCCGGGACGGTAGCGCGGATGCGGCAGAAGGCCGCCGCGCAACAGTCCGATCGGACTACAGGCAGCAGCGGGTCAGCGTACGCTTCCGGCCGGCAGCGGCTCCAGCACCAGGTCGTCGAACTTGCGGCGGACGGTCTCCATCCGCCACTTGTTGCTGAACACCGCGAGCAGGGTGCCGTCGGCGCGTCGGGTGAGGACCTCCACCTCGCTCTGACCGGCCAGCAGCTCGGCGCCCGCCTCGTCGGTGCGGCGGGCGATCGAGTAGCCCAGGTGCTCTAGCGTGACGGGGGCGCGGAACTCCGACTCGAGCCGGGAGGTCACCACCTCGAACTGCAGCGGCCCGACGGCGGCGAGCACCGGGGCCTGGTCGCCGCGCAGGTCGGAGACCAGCACCTGGATGACGCCCTCGCTGTCGAGCTGCTCGATCCCGCGCCGGAACTGCTTGAAGGCGCCGGTGTCGGCCGCGCGCACCACGGCGAAGTGCTCGGGCGCGAAGCTCGGGATCGCCGGGAAGTGCACCGGTTCGGCGGCGTAGAGGGTGTCGCCGGGACGCAGGGCACCCGCGTTGACCAGGCCGACGATGTCGCCCGGGAACGCCTCCTCCACGGTGGTGCGCTGCTGGCCGAACACCGCCTGCGCGTACTTCGTGGCGAACGGGCGGCCGGTGGCGGCGTGCGTGAGCACCATGCCGCGCTCGAACCGGCCCGAGCAGATCCGCACGAACGCCATCCGGTCGCGGTGGGCGCGGTCCATGCCCGCCTGCACCTTGAACACCAGCCCGGAGGTCGGGGCGTCGAGGGGGCGCGGGTTGCCCTCGGCGTCGTCGCGGGGCGCGGGAGCGGGCGCGAGATCCACGAGCGCTTCGAGCAGGCGCGCCACCCCCACCCCGGTGAGCGCGGCCCCGAACAGCACCGGCGTCGCGATGCCCGCGAGGAAGTCCTTCTCGTCGAACCCGGCGCCGATCTCGGCCAGCAGCGCGAGCTCGTCCTGCGCGGCGGGCCAGAACTCCGGCTCGGCGGCGGCGACCTCCGCCTCCGGCACCACCTCCGCCTCGGCCCGGGTGGCGCCGCCTGCGGTGCGGGTGAACCGGGTGAACTCGCCCGTGGCCACCTCGACGAGCCCGCGCAGCTCCCCCGCGATCCCGACCGGCCAGGTGAGCGGCATCGGGCGCAGCCCGATCGTCTGCTCCACCTCGTCGAGCAGCTCCAGGGCCTCGCGGCCGGGCCGGTCCCACTTGTTGACGAACGTGAGCACCGGGATCCCGCGGGAGCGGCAGACGTCGAACAGCTTGAGCGTCTGCGGCTCGAGGCCCTTGGCGGCGTCGAGCAGCATCACCGCGGCGTCGACGGCGGCGAGCACCCGGTAGGTGTCCTCGGAGAAGTCGCCGTGGCCCGGCGTGTCGAGCAGGTTGATCACACAGTCGCGGTAGGCGAACTGCAGCACCGCGGAGGTGATGGAGATGCCGCGCTTGCGCTCCATCTCCATCCAGTCCGACGTGACGCCACGGCGGCCCGACTTGCCGTGCACGGCGCCCGCGGTGTCGATCACCTCGGCGTAGAGCGCGAGCGCCTCGGTGAGAGTGGACTTGCCCGCGTCCGGGTGGCTGATCACGGCGAACGTACGGCGCCTGCGCGCTTCTCCCGGCACCCCGGCCGGCTCGGGAAGGACCTCTGGCATGAGGCCTCCAGCCTAATCGCGCGCCGATCGGGGCCGCGGGCGGCCGGTCGGCGCGGATGGGTCAGCGCAGATCCATCAGCGCAGATCCGCCGAGAGGATCCCGTGGCGGCGCGCGCGGGCCACCGCCTCGCGCCGGGAGCGCACACCGAACTTGCTGTAGATCGCGCGCACGTGCGTCTTGACGGTGCTGTGGGAGACGGTCAGATCGTCGGCGATCTCCTCGAACGACCGCTGCGTGGGCAGCAGGCTCAGCACCGCGCGTTCCCGGTCGGTGAGCGCCACCGGCGGCGCGGCGCGGCGCCGTTGCGTCGCGAGCACGCGCGCGGCGAGGTCCTCCTGGTTGCCGAAGCTCCCGACGTGGCGGACCAGCAGGTCGATGACCTCGGCGGGGCCCGACGCCAGCGGCCGCACCACGTCCATGGCGGCGCAGAGCTCCAGCGCGTGGTCCAGTTCGCGCCGGGCGCGGGCGCGCTGGTCGAGGCGCAGCGCGAGACCGCACTCCAGCACCCGGGCGTCCGCCAGGGTCCACGGCAGCACGGGCGGCGCCGACCCATCCCACAGCGGCACGAGCGCGTCGCTCGCGGGCCGGTACCGGCCGTGCGCGGCGCGCTGCCGCGCGTGCAGCAGCACCAGCTCCCCGGCCGCGCCGAGCTCCTCCTCGGCCCAGCTCGCGGCGCTACGCGCGAGGTCGCCCCGCCCCAGGGCCGTGGCCGCGGCGTGTTCGAGCACGGCGACGCTCGCGGTGACCTCGGCCGGGCCGCCGGCGCCCGCGGCGAGCAGGTGGGCCTCGTGGAGGCGGTCCACGCCCTCCGCGCTGCGGCCGAGGTCGAACAGCGCGGCGCCGGTCAGGGCGGTGCGCAGCGCGCGGGCCTCGACCGAGCCGCGCGACGGCCGGTCCGCCCCGTCGGACACCAGCTCCAGGCACCGGTCCGGCTCGGAGCGCAGCAGCGCGCCGTACGCGCGCGTGGTGGACGCCCAGAGCGCGCCGACCGTGGCCTGCCAGCCCGGGTTGCCCGGCTCGGCGTCGGCCGCCTCGGCGAGCGCCGCCATCCGCCGGTAGTCGCCCTCTCCCGCGGCGATCGCGGCGAGCAGGGTGAGCGCGAGCGCGGCGAGGTAGCCGTGGTGCTGCCTGCGGGCCTGCTCGAGCGCGGACTCGACGATGCCGCGCGCCTCGTCGCGCCGGCCCGCCCCGAGCTGCTGCGCGGCGAGGTGCAGCATCGCCATCGGGGCGAGGCCCAGCCCCTCGGCGGCATCGGGGCCCACCACGGCCGCGGGTGCACCCGGGTCGCCGGTGAGGATGGTGCGCCGCGACCGGACGAGCCCCCGCAGCGCCACCAGCTCCGGTGGCGGGTCCGACGGCCACGCCGCATCGGCCATCGCCACGTGGTCGTCGGCCTCGGCGAGCGCCCCGTTCTCGGTGGCCACGAGCGCGGCCACCAGCGCCAGCAACGGGTCGTGGCGGAAGGGCGCCCCGAGCCACTCCAGGGCGGCGCAGACCTGCTCGTGCTCACCGTCGGCGATCAGCGTGGTGGCGTGCTCGCGCAGCAGCCGCCGGACGCGGTCGGGCGCCCCGCCCTGGCGCGCGTAGGACAGCGCGGTGCCCGGCTGCCCGGCCTCGGCGAACCAGTCGGCCGCCCGGCCGTGCAGCCGCACCACCAGGTCCGGGCGGCGGCGCTGCAGGTCGGCGCGCAGGTGCGAGCGCAGGAGCGGGTGCAGCCGGTACCAGGTGCGGCCCACACCCGTGCTGAGCACCAGCCCCGTCTCCCGCTCCAGGGCGTCCAGCACCTCTCCCGCGTCGGACCGGCCCGTCAGCGCCCCGGCCAGCGGTGCGGAGATCCGGCTGCAGATGCTCACCGCGCCCAGCAGGTCGCGCGTGGCGACCGGGAGCCGGGAGAGGATCTCCCCGAACAGGTAGTCCGACACCGCCCGCCCGTTGCCGACCAGGTCGGTGAGGAACTGGTCGGGGTCCTGGGCCTCCCGCAGCGACAGCGCCGCCAGCCGCAGGCCTGCGGCCCAGCCCTCGGTCTGCTCGACCAGCAGCCGGACCTGGTCCGGGCGGGCGGGGATGTCCGCGGAGAGGAGCATCTGCGCGGCCTCGGACACCGAGAAGCGCAGCAGCTGCGCCCGCACCTCGCACAGCTGCCCCTCCAGCCGCATGCGCGACAGCGGCAGCGGTGGATCGGTGCGCCCCGACAGCACCAGCCTCAGCCCCGGCGAGCGGTCGCGCACCAGCGCCGCCAGACCGTGCAGCGGGGCGGGTGCGGTCAGCTCGTGCACGTCGTCGAGCACGAGCCGGACCGGGCCGGGCAGGGCGGCCACGGCGTCCACGACCGCGGCGAGGAACTCCGGGTCGCGGCTGGGCCGCGCCGGCACGGCGAGATCGTGCACCGCGCTGCCTGCGGGAACGGCCGGGCAGGAGCCGAGTGCCGCGAGCACCGCCGACCAGAACCGGCGGTCATCGGTGTCGTCGTCGTCGAGCGACACCCAGGCCACCTGCTCGGGCGCGCGCGCCACCCACTCGGCCAGCAGTTGCGTCTTGCCGTACCCGGCAGGCGCGCACACCAGCGTGACCTGCCCCTCGGCGGCCTCGTCCAGGGCGGCCAGCAGCCGGGCCCGCGGCACATGGCGGCGAGACAGCCGCGGAACGGCCGTCTTCACCAGGGGAACGCCGGGGCGCGCACGCCCGCTCTCGGCGGTCACTGCCAGGAGGCTACCGGCCCCCGCGCCACGGACAAGCACTCTCACCCCCGCGCGCCACGGCGCGCCGAGCCGCGATCACCGCCGGTCACCGCCGGTCCGGCGCAGGAGCACCGGCACGGCGACGGCGGCGGCCGCGGCCAGTACGGCGCCCAGCCACGCGGACAGCTGCATCCCGCCGACGAAGGCGTCGGTGGCGGTGGCCACCAGCTCGGCCCCGGCGGGCGCCGGGAGCGTGGCGGCCACCTCGTGGGCACCGGCGAGCGTGTCGGCGGCCGCGGCCGCCTCGTGGGGCGCGAGCTGCGAGGCCGGGCCGGCCGGCACGGCGCCGGTCATCGTCGCGCGGTAGACCGCCACGCCGATGCTGCCCAGCAGCGCGATCCCGAGCGCGTTGCCCAGCTCGTTGCCGGTCTCGGAGATCGCCGACGCGGCACCGGCCCGCTCGGCGGGCGCCGCACCGACGATCAGGTCGACGCTCAGCGTGGACGCGGGCGCGGCCCCGATCCCCAGCACCACGGTGCCCGCCACGAGCAGGGCGAGGTCGGGCTCGGCGCCGACCTGGGCGATGACCACCAGCCCCGCCGCCGCCACCGCGAGGCCGGCGGCCACGAGCCGGCGCGCGGGGACGCGGCGCACCAGCAGCGGCGTTAGCAGCGATCCGGCGATGATGCCCGCGGTCGAGGGGATCAGCCACAGGCCTGCCACCAGCGGGCTCATCCCGATCACGAGCTGCAGGTACTGGGCCACGAACAGGAAGATCCCGGCGAGGGTGACCCCGATCAGCACGTTGACCAGCACCGACGTGCTGAACGCCGCCGAGCGGAAGAGGCCGACGTCGAGCAGCGGGTGGGCGGTGCGCCGCTGCCTGCGCACGAACACGGCACCGACGGCGATGCCCACCACCAGCGCGAGCAGGGCGCCCGCGTCCGCGCCCGCCTCGGCGAGCCGCTTGACGCCGTAGATCACGGCGAGCACGCCCACGACCGACAGCACCGCGCCGGGCACGTCGAAGCGGCCGGGCGCCGGGTCGCGCACCTCGGGCAGCAGCCGGGCCCCAACTACGCTGACGACCATGCCCGCCTCGGGGAGTTCCCGGTGCCCGACACCGGCTGCACCCTGTGCGACCTCGGCGAGGGCATGGGCGTCTTCGTCACCGCGTTCCGCAGATCCGCCCGGGTGTGCTCGCCGCGCTGTTCGCCGACTGCGCCGCCGTGCCCGAGCTGCGCGACGCGTTCCTCGCCGCGCTGTTCGACCCGCCACGCGCCGCCGTCGCGCAGATGCTGGAACGGGCCGTGACCCGCGGTGACCTGCGCGCCGACGTCGACCGCACGCTCGTGCTGGACATGCTGTCCGCGGTGGTGCACCACCGCGCGCTGTTCGGGCACGCCCCCACCCCCGAGCGCGGCGTCGAGCAGGCGGTCGAGGCGCTGCTGGCGGGGATCGCCGTGGACCACCCCCGGCTCGTGGCCCACAGCCGCGAGCTCACGCAGGCCCACCACGCCCGCGCGTGACCGGGGTCACCGCGCGCGGCTGTCACGACCCACCCACCCACGCCGTCCCTCCTGCGTGCGGCGCGCACCGCGCCGCGGAGGGAGCACGAAGATGACCGAACGCCTGAGCATGCAGGACGTCGACCCCGCCGCGCTCAAGGCCATGTACGGGCTGGAGGGCTACCTGGCGCGCTGCCCGGTCCCCCGGCGCACGCTGCACCTGATGAAGCTGCGCGCCAGCCAGATCAACGGGTGCGCGTTCTGCACGGACATGCACGCCCACGAGCTCAAGGCCGAGGGCGAGTCGGACGAGCGGCTCTTCTCGGTGGTGACGTGGCGCGAGGCCCCGTGGTTCACCCCCGAGGAGCGCGCGGCGCTCGCGCTCACCGAGGAGGCGACGCGGATGGGCCCCGGCGGCGTCTCGGACGAGACGTGGGCCGAGGCCGAGCGGCACTACTCGCCGTCCGAGCTCGCCGCGCTGGTCACCGCCATCGCGACCATCACGGCGTGGAACGTCCTCAACGTCGCCGTGCGGACCACGCCCGGCATGCTGCGCCGGGCAGCGGCTCCCGCGGCGGCACCCGCCTGAGCGCCGGCCGGCGCGGGCACGCACCCGTGGCGGTCCCGCGCCCGCCGCCAGCGCTTGACAGCGTTTACCGCACCTGCTGCGATCGTCCGCACTCCTCACCCACGCGGGTGAGGCGGCTGTTCAGATGGCATGCACCACCCGGACGCGCAAGGAGGCGCGGTGGCCCTGGGCGACGGAGCAGCTCGAGCACCCGCGGTTCCACCTGGCGCGATCGCACCACGAGAAACGCCCCCGCGGTGAGACGAGGAACCGTATGACGGCATCGAGCAGTTCCGAGCGGAGCGCCCACCTCCCCACCAAGTACCTCCCACCCGTCGACTTCCGGGACCTCCCGGAACCGGTACCCCTGCGGAAGGTGTCGGGCGCGAGCGTCATCATCCTCGCCACCGCCATCGGCTCCGGCGAGATGATCCTGTGGCCCTACATCACCACCCAGATCGGCTTCACGTTCATGTGGGCCGCGCTCGTGGGGTTCGGGATCCAGTTCTTCCTCAACATGGAGATCGAGCGCTACACGCTCGCCACCGGGGAGACCGCGATCACCGGGTTCACCCGGTTCTGGAAGCCGTGGTGGTGGCTGTTCGTCATCTTCGCCCTCCTGCAGAACTTCTGGCCGGGCTGGGCGACGGGTGCGGCCACGGCGGCCACGTACGTGTTCGGCATGGGTGAGGACGCCCCCGTCGTGCCGATCACGATCGCGGCTCTGCTGGCCATCGGCATCACGCTCACGCTCTCGCCGGTCGTCTACCAGGCCGTCGAGAAGATCCAGGGCGTGCTCGTCGGATTGATCATGCTCTTCGTGATCATCGCGATCCCCGCGGCGACCACGGGTGAGGCCTGGGGCGCGCTCGTCACCGACGGCGTCGGCTTCCCGGCCGGGCAGGCGGGGCTGGGCGTCGCGCTGCTCCTGGGTGCGCTGGCCTTCGCCGGCGCGGGTGGCGCCAACAACCTCGTGCAGAGCAACTACATCCGCGACAAGGGCATGGGCATGGGCATGCACATGCCCAAGATCGTCTCCCCGATCACCGGCCACGAGGAGGCGAAGCCGTCCCTGGGCTACGTGTTCCCGACCGACGCGGAGAACATGCGGCGGTGGCGCGGCTGGTGGAAGGTGGCGAACTGGGAGCAGTTCATCACGTTCTTCCTGATCGGCGTACTGACGCTGATCATCATGTCGGTGCTGGCGTACTCGACGCTGGGTGTCGGCAACGTGCAGGAGCAGGACCTCGCGTTCCTGCGCCTGGAGGGTGAGGCCCTGCAGGAGACCGTGGCGCCCTGGTTCGGCGTCGCCTTCTGGATCACCGCGGTCATCGCGCTGTTCACGACGAACCTCGGCATCCTCGACTACACCAGCCGGCTGATCGCCGACCAGTTCAAGATCAACGCGCTCAAGGACAGCCCGTTCTGGACCGAGAGCCGGATCTACGCCGCGTCGGTGTGGGCGATGATCGTCGTGGGCTCGGTGATCCTGCTCGTGGGCTTCGACCAGCCGTTCGTGCTCGTCGTGATCTCGTCGTCCATCGCGGGCGTCCAGATGTTCATCTACTCCGGCCTGCTCATGATGCTCAACCGCAGGGCGCTGCCGAAGGAGATCAAGCTCGGCGGGGTGCGAATGGCCGTGCTGGCCGTCTCGTTCCTGTTCTTCGGCTTCCTGTCGGTGCTGCTCGTCCTCGACCAGCTCGGGATCGTGGGGTAGCAGGCGTGATCCGCCAGCTGTGGCTCAAGGTGCTGGTCGCGATGACGATCTGGATCGTCCTCGTCGGCCTGATGTGGGCCACGGGCATCATCACGCTCGCCTGATCCGCCGTGGACCGGCCGCCCCGCACGGGACGGCCGGTCCACGCACGTCTACCGGCCCGCGCCCGCGTCCACCCAGGTGCCCCCGTGCCGCTCGATCTCGGGCAGCGCGGCCCGCGCCTCGCCCACCAGCTCCGACACGAACACCAGCACGACGTCGGGCTGCGCCGCCACCAGTTCCTGCGGCGTGATGATCGGAATGTCGGTGCCGGGCATCCGCCGGTCCTGCTTGCCCGGCGACGCGTCCGCCACGCCCGCGAGCAGGCCCGCGTCCAGGTCGGCGAGGCGCAGCAGCGACACCGCCCGCGACGCCGCCGCGTACCCGTACACCCGCCGGCCCGCGGCCCGCTGCGCCACGAGCATCTCCCGCAACGACCCGGCGGTGCGCTGCACCGAGTGCTGCAGGGCGCCCACGGCCGACCGGCGCAGCATCCCCGCGGCGAGCTCGGGCGCCACCACCGCGTCGACGGCCGCCGCGTCCACCGCGGGCGACTCCGAGGTGCGACCCGCCACGAGCGCCACCGTGCCCCCGTAGAGGGGGAACCGGCGCGCGGTGGCGACGGTGAAACCCACGCGCTCCAGCATCGTGATCATCGCGGGCGTCGAGTAGTAGGCGTAGTGGCCCAGGCGCAACGCGTTCCACTGCGCGCCGGACACGATCGCGTGCAACGAGTGGAACTGCACCACCAGCCGCCCGCCGGGGGCCACCGCCGCCGCGCGCTCGCGCAGCGCCGCGTCCTGGTCGGGCTCGTGCATCACCCCGAAGCAGCCGTCGACCACCAGCTCGGCCCCACCCTGCTCGGCCGCGGCCGCGTACGGCGTCGCCGTGAACCCGTGGTCGGCCAGGAGCGGCAGCCAGCTGCCGCCGTGCGGGCTCGGGAACTCCGCGGCGCGACCACCGGCCGGAAACGCGCCCGCCGCCGCGAGCTCGCGCACCGCGTCGGCCCGCTGCGCCGTGAGCGCCGCAGGCTCGGAGCCCACGACCTCCTCCGGCACGTCCGCGTCGTCGGCGAGCTGGGCCAGCCCGCAGTTCGCGCACAGCCACATCCGCAGCGGGTAGAGCTCGTCGGGACCGGGATCGTCGATCTTCGGGAACAGCTCCGACGACGGCTGCGCGCCGAGGTCGAGGACGATGTCTCCGTCGGTGCGGTGACAGGAACGGCAGGCGGGGCTGGCGATCACCATCTGTCTCCCGGATCGGTCCGGCTCTCGAACGGCACGGCGGTAAGGTCGGCGCGAACGCCCGGGACGTCACCCAGGCACATCGAACCGTGACACGAGGCACCGCTGGTGGAGGCGCCATGCACGTCCGAGAGACCGGGATCGCCGGCCTCCTGGTGTTCGAGCCGTCGCCGCACCGCGACGAACGCGGGTGGTTCAGCCGCACCTTCGACGCCGACGTGGCGCGAGACGCTGGCGTGGACCCGCACGCGTTCCTGCAGGACTCCCAGTCGCGCACGGTACGCGCCGGACTGCGCGGACTCCACGGCCGGGTCGGGCGCGGCGAGGCGAAACTGGTGCGCTGCGCGCGGGGCGCGATCTTCGACGTCGTGGTCGACGCGCGGCCGGGTTCACCCACTCTGGGCACCGTGGAATCGTTCCGCCTCGACGACGAGAACATGACGAGCATCTACATCCCCCGCGGCTGCCTGCACGGGTTCCAGGCGCTCACCGAGGCCGACACCTGCTACCGCATCGACGCCCCTCACGACCCCGCCGAGGACGTCACGGTCCGCTTCGACGACCCCGACCTCGCGATCGACTGGCCCCTCCCCGTCTCGGTGATGAGCGAGAAGGACAAGGCAGGTAGCAGCTGGGCCGACCTCACCCGGCGGCTGGAGGCGACGGCCGCCCGCTGACGGCCCCTCGCACACAACCTCGGGTGCTCACACACCGACTGCAATCGATGTGCCGACACCACAAGTTGTGTGCGAGCAGCCCGGGGCGGCGGCGACCGCACGGCCGGCGCACCACCTCAGGCGCTCACACACCAGGCTGGGTGCTCACGCACCAGTTGCAGTCGGTGTGTGTGCACCACAGGTCGTGTGCGAGCAACCCGGGCGGCCTCAGCAGGCGCGCTCGGCGTCGCCGATGCGGATGATCGCGACCGCCTGCACGGCCACGGCGACGACGAGCACGCCGATGGCGGCGGCGTAGCCGGCGGTCAGGTCGATGAGGACGCCCATGGCGAACGGGCCGACGCCCGCGGTGGTGTAGCCGATCCCGAGGGCCATGCCGCTGGTGGCGGCGCTGGCGGCCGCGTCGGGGGTGCGCCAGGCCACCACGGCGAGGCCCAGCGGGAACCCGGCGCCGGAGCCGATGCCCACGAGCGTGGCCCACAGCCACGGCCCCAGGACGGGCGGCAGGGGCGCGAGCAGCAGGCCGAGCGTGCCGACCGCCGTGCTCACGAGCGCCACGACCGACCAGAACCGCCAGCGCCCGGAGTGTTCGGCGAGCGCCGGGATCACGAGGGCGCCCGGCACCTGCGCGGCGGCCCAGACGCCGAGCACGACGCCCGCGTCGCGGGGGCTCCAGCCGCGGCTGGTGAGGTAGGGCGCGAGCCAGGTCATCCAGCCGTACACGAGGAGCGACGCCGCGGACTGGTGGGCGGCGGCGAGCCGGGCGAGGCGGTCGCGCCAGGGCAGCCCGGCCCGTTCGGTGGGTGCGGGGCGCCCGGTCCGCCGTGCCACCGGCACCCAGGCGGCGAGGGCGAGCACCGCGGGCACAGCCCACACGGCCAGCGCGAGCGACCACCCGCCCACCGCGACGGCGAGCGGCACCGCCACGGCGCTCGCCACGGTGGCGGGGATCATCATCGCCACGACGTACGCGCCGGTGACCGCGCCGGCCCGGTCGGGCAGGTGGTGCTTCACCACCCCGGTGAGCAGGACGCCGGCCACCCCGATGCCGAACCCGGCGAGGAGGCTGCCCGCCACCAGCGGCACGACGGTGGGGACGCCCCGCACGAGGCTGCCCAGCGCGACCAGCGCGACCGCTGCTACGAGCGCGCGTTCCGGTCCCCCGCGCCGCGCGACGGCAGGGCCCGCGAGCGAGCCGGCCGCCATCATCAGCACCGCCCCGGTCTGCACGAACCCGGCGGCGCCCGCGGAGAGGCCCAGGTCGGCGCGCACCGCGTCGATGAGCGGCGGGTACCCGGCCAGCGCGGTGCGCAGGTTCAGCGCCAGTGCCAGCAGCCCGATCAGCACCACTTCCGGCCGAACCCGTACAGGGGTGTAGGCTGCGTTCACCCGTTACACGTTAGGGGAGGCCGGTAAGGGGTGCAAATCCTGCTGGAGGATTACCGGGTCGGGGCCGCGGTCGCCACCGACCTGGTCAACTCCGCTCCGGAGGTCATGAGCGGCCGCGACACGCTCCCCGACGCCGCCGCGCTCACGCGGTTCCTCGCCGAGCGCGGCATCGGGCCCGATGCCCCGCCGAGTGCCGCCGACGTGGCCGCGGTGCATGCCCTGCGCCGCACGTTGCGCGCCGCGCTCGAGCACCCCGAGCCGGGGTGCCTCGCCGCGCTCACCGCCACCGCGGGCGGCCTGGACCTGCACCGCGACGCCGAGGGCAGGTGGCAGTGGCACGTGCGTGCCCGGCCCGGGGCCCCGCTCGCCGACCGGCTCGCGCTGCTCACCGGCACGGCCCTGCTGTCCACGCTGCGCGCGCTCGGGCCCGACCGGATCCGCCACTGCGCGGCCCCCACCTGCGACGGCATGTTCGTCGACACCAGCAGGGCGGGCCGGCGCCGCTACTGCGTGCCCGAGGTGTGCGGCAACCGGGTCCACGTCGCCAACCACCGGGCCCGCCGCCGCACCGACCGTACGAGCGGCACTCCCGTCCGATAGAGCGGTACGGAGGTGCCGTTCGTACCGTCAGGAGGGGACGGGGTGGGTGGCGAGCGGGTCCGACGCGGGCGGCCGCGGCGTCCGTTCCACCGCCCCGGCCGCGCGCAGCGGGAGCCAGAGCACGAACGTGGTGCCCGCGCCGGGCGCGCTGTGGATCGCGACGCTGCCGCCGTGGCTCTCCACCACCTGCCGGACGATCGCGAGGCCCAGGCCGGTGCCGCGGTCGCGCCCGTCCGCGGTGTCCGGGCCGCGCCAGAACCGGTCGAACACCCGCTCCTGGTGCTCGGGCGGGATCCCGGGACCGTGGTCGCGGACGGCGAGCCAGGCCCAGCCGCCCGTCCGCCCGGTGGCGAGCACGATCTCCTCCCCCGGCGGTGACACCCGCACGGCGTTGGAGAGCAGGTTGTCCACGGCGCGGCGCAGCGCCTCCGGGTCACCGATCAGGCCGAGCCCGGACGTGAACCGCCGGGTGAGCCGCAGCCCGTCGCCCTCGGCGAGCAGCGTGAAGGCGTCGGCCGCCTCGTCGGCGACCTGCCCGAGGTCGACGTCGGTGTCGGTGAACGCGGGCGCGGCGCGCCGGGCCGCGGCGAGCAGGTCCTCGATGAGGCTGCTCATGCGCTGGGTGGCGCGCGCGGTGACGGCGCTCGCCCGCCGCCGCTCGGCCGCGTCGACGTCGTCGCGCGCCAGGACGGCGTCGAGGTTGATCTGGATGATCGCGAGGGGGTTGCGCAGCTCGTGCGAGGCGTCGTCGATCATCTGGCGCTGGGCGGCGAAGGCCCGGTCGAGGCGGTCGAGCATGTCGTCGACGGTGTCGGCGAGGTCGCGCAGCTCGTCGCGCGGCCCGTCGAGGGCGATGCGGCGCGAGAGGTCGGTGGCGCCGATCTCGCGCGCCGTGGCGGTGACCCGCTGCACCGGGCGCAGCACCCGACCCGCGAGCCACCACCCCACGCCGAAGCTCACGACGAGCAGCCCGCCCAGCGCCGCGCTCGACGCGTCGCGCATGAGCTCGAGCGCCTTGTGGTTGACCGCCTCCTGCACGCTGGCGAGGTCGGCCGCCTGGAACTGCTCGCCGTCGCGCAGCACGATCCGGCCGTCGACCTCCTTGACCTTCTGCACCGTGATCGGGTTCAGCGGCGCGGCGTCGACGCTCTGCGACACCACCGTGTAGACGGCCACGAGCACGAGCGCGGCCAGCCCGAACAGCACGAGCGAGTAGGCGGCGGCGAGCCGGAACCGGATCGTCTGGGTCCACACCGGACGTGCCATCACGCCTCCCTGAGCCGGTAGCCGCGCCCGATCACGGTCTCGATGAGCGGTTCCTCGCCGTCGACGGTGAGCTTGCGGCGCAGCGTGCCGACGGTGACTCGCACGGTCTGGGTGAACGGGTCGGTGTTCTCGTCCCACACGTGCTCGAGCAGCTCCTCGGCCGGGACGACGTGCCCCGGCCGGTGCATGAGGTAGCGCAGCACGGCGAACTCCTTGCGGGTGAGCGGCAGGTCGCGGTCGCCGCGGGTGGCGGTGCTGCGCCCGTCGTCGAGGCGCAGGTCGCCGACGGTGAGGACGGCGGTGCCGCCCGCCTGGTCGCGGCGCAGGAGGGCGCGGGCGCGGGCGAGCAGCTCGGCGAGGGCGAACGGCTTCACCAGGTAGTCGTCGGCGCCCTCGTCGAGCCCGCGGACCCGGTCGGCGAGCTCACCGCGGGCGGTGAGCATGAGGATCTTCAGGCCGGTGCCGCTGGGGCCGGTGACGCTGCCGTCGCGCACGCCGCGGCAGAGCGCGAAGCCGTCGGTGTCGGGCAGGTTGACGTCGAGCACGAGCAGGTCGTATGCGTTCACGCCGAGCTTCGCCACCGCGTCAGCACCGGTGAGGGCGATGTCGACCGCGTAGCCGGCCCGGCCGAGGCCCACCCGCAACGCACCCGCGAGGTCCTGCGCGTCCTCGACCACCAGCAGCCGCATGGAGCAGACGCTAGCGACTGCGCACACCGGGCGGTGGCGTCGTTTTCGGTCCGCTTTCGCCCCGGCTTTCCCGGCGTTTTCGGCCCGGCCTGGTCTCCTGGGGGCAGCCGGTGGCGCGCCCCTCGACCACCGGTACCGACGGCCGGTCCACCCGCGCGTCCCCCAGGGTGCGGGCGGGCCGGCCCTAGGACTCCCGGAGGCGCCGTGTCCCGCACCGCCCGCATCGTCCTCGCCGGGGTGCTCTCGCTCGCCGCGCTGGTGACCGGTGGGGTGGCGCTCGCCGCGAACTCGGAGCCGACCGTCCCCTCGCGCACGATCTCCGTCCAGCAGGGCGGGCCTGCCGAGCTGCGCCCGGCACCGGACGCCCCCGACGCCGGCTGCCCGGCGGGCGGCGGCTCCGGAACCGCCGCCGCCCGGCTGTGACAGCGCCCGATACCGACAGGGCTCAGCCGCGCGGGCGGGCCGCCTGGGGCGCCGTGGCCGCCCGCTCGGTGGCGAGCGCGGGCAGGTCCGTGTTGCCCTCCTGGTAGAACACGCGCAGCGTGATCCCGGCGATCGCCCAGCCGGTGGGCGTGCGGACGAGCGGCACCACGTAGTGCCCGTGCACCGCCCAGGTCGGGCCGCCCTCCGCTCCGGCCACGTGGTGGTAGCCGCGCACGTGGGTGCGCACCACGGGCCTGTGCTCATCCTCCTCGACGAGGCCGGTCCCGATGAGGTGCTGGGTGGCGTCGAAGCCGGGCAGCAGCCCTTGCCAGCGCCGCACCAGCCCGTCGGCGGGCAGCGTCTCGGCCTCGCCGCCGAACAGCTCGGTGTAGTCGGTGCGGACCTCGTCGGCGAGGCATCGGCGGACGGCGGGCCAGTCGAGGTCGTCGACGGCCTGGAGCATGCGGGTGAGCACGGTGGCGGGGTCTTCACGCGAGAGCACAGCGGGGATCGTGGCACCACGAGCGCCGGCCGGGAGGGTCCGATCTTGCGCACGGCTCAGGCGCGCAGCTCCCCCGGCCCCACGCCGAACTCCCGGCGGAACAGCCGCCGGAAGTGGCTCACGTTCGAGAAGCCGACCTCGTGGGCCACCCGCACCACGCTCGCGTCCGACGTCAGCAGCGCGGACTTCGCCGCCTCCAGCCTGCGGGCGGTGACGAACCGGTGCGGTGCGAGGCCGGTGGTCGCCTTGAACGCGCGGGCGAAGTGGAACGGGCTCAGCGCCGCGACGGCGGCCATCCGGTCGAGCGCGATCGTGGCGGACAGGTCTGCGTCGACGTACTCGGCCACCCGCTCGACGGTGCGCCGGTCCAGGCCGCCCGCGGGAGGCCGGTCCGCCCGGGGCGCGCCGGCGTAGGAGCGGGCGAGGTGCGCCACCAGCCGGTGGGCGAGCGTGCTCGCCTCGATGTCGGTGAGGGCGCCGTGCAGGTGCGCCTGTTTGAGCAGCACCGCGATCCCGAACACCACGGCGTCGCGGACGCCGAGCGCGGGCTCCACTTCGCCGCGGCCGGCGAGCTCGGGATCGGGGTAGATCTCCAGCGCCTCGGTGGTGCCCGCCACGCCGCCCCAGGTGATCGCCTCGGCGCCGGTGACGAACACGGCGCCTGCCGCGATGTCGGCGCGCACGGCCCGCCCGCCGGACTCGTACTCCTGGGCGCGGTGGCGGGAGAACGAGACGCCTACCTGGTGGGGCCGCGTGACCGTCAGCTCGGCGTGCGGCGGCAGCCACGCGTATTCCGAGGTCATGCCCGGCCAGCGCAGGACGGTCTGCACGGTGCGGCCCTTCACCCCCCGGGTACTACCGCACCCGCGGTGTGGAACCGGTGAGCAACTCCGGGATCGCCGCCTCGACCGCGGCACGCAGGGGCGGGATCGCCTCCTCGGGCACCGAGCGGTGCGGCCAGCGCACCCGGGTGCCGATCTCGGCCCAGGCACCGATCGCGGCGAGGGTCTTGTCGAGCGCGGGGTCGCAGTGGCCCGCGCGTGCCAGCGGCGCGATGTGGGCGTCCAGGAATCCGCGCAGCCGCTCCTCGAACGCCAGCGCGGCGGGCAGGTCGCTCGTGATCTGCGCGTACCAGCGGGCCGCGCCGGCCGGGTCGAGGCAGGCCACATTCGAGTAGGCGCCCGCGGCGCCCCGGGCGTATCCGGAGGCGAGGGTGTGCCCGGCCACGAACACCGCGAGTCGGCCGCCCACGGCGTCGGTCATGCGCGCGTACCAGTCGTCGTCGCCACCGGGCACCTTCACGCCGACCAGGGCGGGCACCGCGTCGGCGAGGCGCCCGAACAGCTCCGGCGTCACCTGCGTCTTGGCGTACGGCGGGTTGTAGAGCACCAGCGGCACCCCGCCGGCCACCGCCGCCATGCGCGCGACGGCGGCGAGCACCTCGTCGGGCTGCAGCGGCAGCCAGTCGGGCAGCACCACCTGGATCGCGCCGGGACGCAGGGCGGCGGCACGGGCGATGCGCTCCAGCGACAGCTGGCCGCTCGGGTGGCTCGCCCCGATCTGGAACGGCACGCCCGCGGCGGTGCAGCGCCGCGCCACCAGCGCGTTCAGCCGCTCGTACTCCTCCTCGCAGAGCGTGTGGAACTCCCCCGCGGTGCCGCCGGTGTACACCCCGTGGACGCCGGAGCCGAGCACGTGGTCCAGCGCGGCGGCGAGCCGGTCCTCGTCGAGGCTCTCGTCGGGGCGGATCGGCAGCAGCACCGTGGCCCAGACGCCGCGCAGCCCGTCCGGGGTGAGCGGTTCGGCGCTCACCCCGCGTCCGAATCCGCGTCCGAATCGGGGTGGCGCAGCAGGGCGGCGCGCACCCGGATGTCGTCGAAGTGCTTCTGCATCGCCGCGATGCTCTCGGCGGCGTCGCCGTCCTGCAGCGCGCGGATGATCCGCAGGTGCACGGCCCCGCGGCCGCCCTCGGGCGGCACCGGGATCGAGTCGCCGAGGCGGGTGAACAGCTCCCAGAACACCTCGATGAGGTTGTCGACGAGCGGGTTGCCCAGTGCCCGGTACAGCAGCAGGTGGAACCGCTTGTCCACCTCGGTGGTCGGTTTCCCGCGGGTCTCCAGCGCGGTCATCTCGTCGGCGAGCCGGGCGCACTCGGCGAGCTCGACCTGCGGATTCAGCCGGGCGACGGCCGGCATGAGCCCGACCTCCATGGCCTCGCGCGCGGTGAGGATCTCCTCCAGCCCCGTGCCGGCCGCGGCGAGCCCGTAGGGCAGCTGCTCGATCAGCGGGCGGAAGGAGAACGCCGAGACGAACAGGCCGTTGCCGTGGCGGGCCTCGATGACGCCGAGGGTCTGCAGGCTGCGGGTGGCCTCCCGCAACGACAGCCTGCTCACGCCGAGCCGCTCGGCGAGCGCCGCCTCGGGCGGGAGCCGGTCCCCCGGTCCGAGCCCGGCCTCGGTGATGAAGTCCCGCAGCCGGGCCTGGGCCTCGAGGTAGATCGGGGATCTAGCCATGAGCGGTCTCCTGGGCGGCGCGCACCGAGGCGGCCAGCTCGTCCACCGCGGCCCGGGTCGCACCCTCGAGGCGCCCGTGGGGCGAGCGCGCGGGTCCGGCGTCCGGGCCGAGTGCGTTCATCAGGGCCTTCAGGAACCCGATGCCGCCGCCCGCGTTGGCCACCCGCGCCACCTCGCGGAACGGCGCGTGCAGGCGGTAGGCCTCGGCGGGCTCACCCCGGTGGAAGGCCGCCGCCACGGCGTGTGCGAGCGGGGCCATCCCGTTGTAGAGGGTGCCGATCACGCGGTCGGCCCCGCAGGCCAGCGCCGCGGGCAGCAGCTCGTCGCGCCCGAAGTAGGCGTCGATGCCCGGTGCGGCGGCGCGGGTGCGGTCGAACTCGAGCAGGTCGGCATCGGTGAACTTCACCGCCGCGGTGGTCGGGGCCGCGGCGGCGAGCGTCCCGACCACGTCGGAGGGCTGGTAGCGCGACCCGGTCATGCTCGGGATGTGGTAGAAGCCGAACGGGGTGCCCGGGGCCGCCGCGGCGATCTCGGCCAGGTGCGCCACCAGCGCGTCGAGGCTCGGCGCGTCGCCGTAGTAGGGCCCGACGGCCGCCACGAGGTCGGCGCCGCACGACTCGGCGTGCGCGGCCAGCTGCTGGGCCTGCGCGAGGTCCGTGTGACCGACGTGCACCCCGAGCCCCATGCCCGCGGGGCGCGCGTCCTGCCAGGCCTCCACGAGCGACTGCCGCTCGGCAGCGTCCAGGGCGGGGAACTCGCCCGTGGTTCCGCCGACGAAGACGCCCGCCACCCCGGCGGCGTGCAGGTGGGCGGCCTGCGCCGCGACGACGTCGAGGGCCAGCTTCCCGTCCGGGGTGAACGGGGTCGGCGTGGCGGCCCAGATCTGGAGCATGCAGGCGGTCCTCTCTAACCTTTCGTGGCGCCGTCGGTCAGGCCGGCGACGATGTAACGCTGGAGCAGCACGAACAGCACGATCACGGGCACGGCCACCACGGCCGACACGGCCATGAGCTCGTTCCAGCGGGTGCCGAACGCGTTGGTGAGCTTCGCGATCACCACGCTGATCGGCTGCAGCTCGTCGCCGGTGGCGAGCGCGAGCCCGAACACGAACTCGCCCCACGCGCCGAGGAAGCTGACGACCGCCATCGTGATCACGCCGGGGATGCTGACCGGCAGGGCCACCCGCACGAACGCGCCGAACGTGGTGCAGCCGTCCACGCGGGCCGCCTCGAGCACCTCGCCCGGCACCGACAGGAAGTAGGGCCGCATGATCGTGATGGCCAGGGGGATCGACAGCGAGCAGTTCGCGACGATCAGCCCGGCGTAGGTGTTGACCAGCCCGACCCGGCCGAACAGCACGAACATCGGCAGCGCGAGGTTGACCGCCGGGATCATCTGCACGGCGAGGAACAGCAGCAGGGCGGGCGTGACCCACCGGATCCGCAGCCGGGCCAGCGCGTACGCCGCAGGCACGGCCACCACCAGCGTGAGGATCGTGGTGCCGGTCGCGATGACGAACGTGTTGAGCAGGCCGCGGGCGATGTCCGGGTCGCCGAAGACCGCGGTCCGGTAGGCGGCGATCGTCGGCGGCACCGGCACGAGCGCGGGCGGCCGCGCGAACACCTCGGCCTGCTCCTTGAACGACGTGTTGAGCATCCAGTAGACGGGCACCAGGTAGATCGCCGTCACGGCGACGGCGACCACGAGCCGCACCCTCTCGCGCGTCATGCCGCCTCCTCCTCGCGCAGCGACCGGAAGTAGAAGACCGACAGCACCAGCGGCACGATCAGCATGACCGTGGTGGCCACCGCCGCCGTGTCGTAGCGGCGGAACTCGAACGCCTCCTGGAAGGCGTAGAGCGGCAGCGTGAGCGTGGCGCCGCCGGGGCCGCCCCGCGTCATGAGGTAGATCGTGTCGAACGTCTTGAACGCGAAGATGAAGATCAGGAGCATCACGGTGATGCTCACCGGGCGCAGCCCGGGCAGCGTGACGTGCCGGAACTGCTGCCACGCCGTGGCGCCGTCGATGCGGGCCGCCTCGTACAGCGTGGCCGGCACCCCCTGCAGGGCCGCCACCAGCAGGATCATCGCGAACGGCGCGAAGCTCCACGCGGTGGCCACGATCACCGAGGCCAGCGCGGGGCCGGGCTGCCCCAGCCAGAAGACGTCGCCGTCGATCAGGCCGATGCCGCGCAGCACCGCGTTGAGCAGCCCGTAGGAACCGTCGAGCAGCCAGCGCCACACGTTGGCGCCCACGACCGTCGGCAGGATCCAGGCGAGCATGAGCAGGGCCCGCATCACGTTGCGGCCCGCGAACCGGTGGACGAACAGCAGGGCGAGGGCTAGCCCGCCCGCGTAGCTGAGCGCCACCGTGCCGACGGTGTAGACGAGCGACAACCACAGCGCCTGCCAGAATTCGGGGCGCCCGAACTGGTCGGCGAAGTTGGCCACGCCCACCCACTCGGCCCCGCCCCGGATGACCTCCCGCAGCCCGACGTCCTGGAAGGCCTGCAGCACGCTGTACACCAGCGGGTAGACCACCGTGACTGCCACGAAGAGCACCGCGGGCAGGAGGAACAGCTGGTCGCTGCGGTGTCCCGCCCGCCCGCGCCGCCGGTGGGCGGGCGCGGGCGTGCGGGTGGCCGGCTCGAGCACCGCGGTCATGATGTCGCGAGGGCCTCGTCGATCGTGGCCTGAGCGGCGCGGGCGGCGTCCGGCACGGGCGTGCCGCTGATCGTGGCCTGCAGCGCCGACTGCAGCGCGGTGAGCACCTCGGTGTTGCGCGGCGCCAGCGTGGCGTCCGGCGCCCACGCCTGCTGCAGCTGCTCGGCGAAGATCGCGCGCACCGGGTCCTCGTCGGTGCCGGGCACGTCGTCACGGGCGGGCAGCTTGTTGCGCTCGGGCAGGTAGACCTGCAGCACCTCGGGCCGCTGCAGGTACGTGATGAGGTCCCAGGCGCGGTCGACGTCGTCGCTCGTGGCGCCGATCGTCAGGTTCTCCGCGGAGAGCACCGTCTGCCCCGTCGTCTCCGACGGCAGCACGGCCACGCTCCACTGCAGGTCCGGGTTCTCCTCGCGCAGGATGTTCACGTACGTGGCCGAGTTGATCATCATCGCGGCCTGGCCGGTGGCGAACTGGTTCTTCGCGTCGTCCTCGTTCCAGGTGAGGAAGCCCTGCGACAGCGCACCGCTGCCCACCATCCGCTGGAACGACTCGAGCGCCGCGTGCCCGCCGGGGCTGTCGATCTCCGTGGGCTGCACGCCCTCCGCGAGCATCCGGATCGCGAGGCCGGTGGCACCCTCCGCGCCCTCGACCCCGCTGACGGCCAGCCCGGCCCGCCCCTCGCCGGCCAGCGCCGCGGCCGTGGACTCCATCTCGGCCCACGTGGTCGGAGCCTGCTGGACCATCGCCGTGTTGTAGTACACGGCGTACGCGTCGGCCAGGTGCGGGATCCCGTAGGTCTGCCCGTCCACCTGCGTGGACGACCACCCCGTGGGGAAGTACGCGCCCTGCTGGCCCCAGGCCTGCACCTGCTCGTCGATGTCCTGGATCACGCCGGCCTCGGCCATCGCGGCGGTGTCGAACGCGCTGATCAGCGCGATGTCCGGGCCGTCGCCCGCCGCGGCGGCCTGGGTGAGCGTGCGGTTGAAGTCGTCGAACGGGATGAAGCGGATGTCGACCTCGGTGCCGCTCTCCTGCTCGTAGCGCGCCACGACGTCGTAGAACGGCTTGCCGGTCGGCATCGACTCGTCGCCGTAGAACTGCCAGACCGACAGCGGCTCCGCCGCCTCTCCCCCGCTCTCCCCGCCGCTCGAGCACCCCGCTGCCGCGAGGACGGCGGCGGCCACCACCACGCTGGTTCTCAGCGTCCTCCGGATTCCCCGCATGTCCGACCTCCTTGTCCGAGTCGCGGCGAAAATAGGTCAGATATCTAATCTCTGTCAACCGGACCGAGCCGGCTCGGGCGGGTGCTGGAAGACTCGGCCGCGTGCAGCACGCCGAACCCGATCCGCACCAGACCCGCGCCTTCGGCGAGCAGCTGCTCGGCCTGCTGACCGGCGGCATGCTCACGATGCTCATCGGCATCGGCCACCGCACCGGCCTGTTCGAGGCCGCGGCGCGCGGACCCGCCACGAGCGCCGAGCTCGCGCAGCGCGCCGGGCTGCACGAGCGCTATGTGCGCGAATGGCTGGGCGCCATGGTCACCGGCGGGATCCTCGACTACGACCCCGCCGACGGCACGCACCGGCTGCCCGCCGCCCACGCCGCGCTCCTCACCGGCGCCACCTCGCGCAACGTCGGCCCGATCGCGAGCAGCCTGCGCACCCTCGGCTCCGTCCTCCCGCAGGTGGAACAGTGCTTCACCGACGGCGGCGGCGTGCCGATCGCGCAGTACGCCGCGGTCTCCGCCGGCGGGCTGGGTGAGACCTGGCGCCACGTCTACGACGAGCACCTCGTCGACGGCTTCCTCGCGCGCGTGCCCGGACTGCCCGAGCGGCTGCGCGCCGGCGCCCGCGTCCTCGACCTCGGCTGCGGCACCGGCCACGCCGTCACCGTGATGGCGCGGGAGTTCCCGCGCTCCACGTTCGACGGCGTCGACATCGCCGAGGCCGCGATCGCCGACGCCGAGGCCGAACGCGACACGCTGGGGCTGCCCAACGCCGCCTTCACCGTGGGCGACGCCGCCGAGCTCGCCCCCGACCGGCCCTACGACGTGATCACCGCGTTCGACGCGATCCACGACCAGGCCGCACCGGAGGTCGTGCTGCGCAGGGTCCGTGACGCCCTCACCCCCGACGGATTGTTCCTGATGATCGACACGAACTTCGCGACGCGCCTCGAGGACAACGCGGGCAACCCGCACGCCCCGCTGGCGTACGGGATCAGCCTGCTGTTCTGCGTGCCCACCTCGATCGCCACCGGCGGCAGCGGGCTCGGCGCGGTGTGGGGGCGGGAGCGGGCGGGCGAGATGCTCGCCGACGCCGGCTTCACCGACGTCCACGTGCTCGACACACCACGGCCCCAGAACTGCATGTACGTCTGCCGAACGGAGGCGGCGTGAGCACCGAGGCGCAGGTCGTCGAGCGCACCACCGGCCACGCGGGCGAGCTGGTGCTGCGCCGCGTCGGCGACCACCACGAGATCGTCGCCAACGGCGTCTTCCTGATGGACACCCGCGGCGGCAGCTCGGAGCGGTTGCTCGTCACCGCCACCGCCGACCGCATGCCCGCGCCCGGGCGAATGCTCATCGGCGGACTCGGCGTCGGGTTCTCCCTGGCCGCGGCGCTGAAGCACCCCGCGGTCACGGCCGTGGAGGTGGTGGAACGCGAGCCCGCCGTGGTGCGCTGGAACCGCGGGCACCTCGCCCCGCTGCACGGCGACGCGCTCGCCGACCCGCGCGTCACGGTGCGCGAGGCCGACGTCGCCGACCGGATCGCGACCGCCGAGCCCGGAGCGTTCGACGCGATCTGCCTCGACACCGACAACGGCCCCGACTGGCTCGTCAGCCCGGCCAACGCCCGGCTCTACACCGACTCGGGCCTGGCCGCCGCGGCCCGCGCGCTCGCGCCCGGCGGCGTCCTCGCCGTGTGGAGCGCCGCCCCCTCCCCCGCCCTCGTGGCGCGGATGGGCGGGTTGTTCACCGAGACCACCACCCTCGAGGTGCCCGTGGAACGCGGCGCACCCGACGTCGTGACGCTCGGCGTCGGCCCGCGCCGGGAGGGATGACACCCGTCCGCTCCGGGTGAACCACGGTTGTGCGGCCCGGGGCTCCTCGGCACGCTGCGGCACGTGCGCGCCTTCCGGTTCTCCGTCAACGTCTTCGGGATCCCGTCGCGCGAGGCCCTGCGGGAACGCTGCCGCCGCGCGGAGAGCGCCGGGTTCCACACGGTCTTCGCCGCCGACCACCTCGGCGCCCCGGCACCGTTCCCGGTGGTGCAGGCCGCAGCCGACGCCACCGAGCACCTGCGGGTCGGCACGCTCGTGCTGAACGCGCCGTTCTGGAACCCCGCACTGCTCGCTCGGGAGGCCGCCACCGCCGACGTCCTGTCCGGCGGGCGGCTGGAGCTGGGGCTCGGGGCCGGGCACATGAAGCACGAGTTCGACACGGCGGGCATCCCGTGGGAGCCGTTCGGGGCGCGCGTCGACCGGCTGGAGGAGACGATCACCACGCTGCGCCGGTTCTTCGCCACGGACCTCGCCGCGTTGCCGGGCGGGCTCTCACCGGTGCCGGTCCAGCGCACCGGGTTCGACGGGTCCGGCCCACCGCTGATCGTCGGGGGCACGGGCGACCGGGTGCTCTCGGTCGCCGCGCGGTACGCCGACATCATCGGCGTGGCCGGCGCCTTCCAGGTGCCCGGCGAGCCGCCCGGGACCTTCCGCCTGGCCACCGCCGCCGAGGCCGACGAGCGGGTGCGGTTCACCCGCGAGCGGGCGGGCGGGCGCGCGGACGACGTCGAGTGGCACCTGCTCGTGCAGATGGTGGTGCCCACGACCGACCGCCGCGCCGCCGCGGAGGAGCTGGTGGGCAGGCTCCACGGCATGAGCGTCGAGGACACCCTGGAGACGCCGTACCTGCTCATCGGCACGCCGGCGCAGATGGCCGAGCAGCTGCGCGCCTCCCGGGAGCGGTACGGCTTCTCCTACGTCACCGTGCACGCGCCCTACTACGAGGCCTTCGAGCCCGTGGTGGAGCTGCTTCGCGGCTGACCGTTGACCCGCACGACCCACCGCAGATACTCTGTCCACGTCAGAGACAAGGTTTTGGCATGACGGAGCGCTACCTCGGCGTGCTCGGCGTCGCCGAGGCGCTCGGGGTCGGCAGGCACGCCGTGCACAAGTGGCGTTCCCGGTACCCGGGCGACTCCGCCCACCCGTTCCCGGACCCCGACGTCGAGATCGACGGGGCCCCGGGATGGCTACCGGCGAGATTGGACGAGATCGTGCAGTGGCGTGAGAACCTGCCAGGCCGCGGCGCCGGGGGCGGCCGGCCCTCCGCCGCTCGCCAGGCGTACCTGAGCGAGGCGCTGACCCGCGGGCTGAGCCGGGACGAGGCCAACCGCGTCCTCACCACCATGGTCGAGGAGTTCCCGGACATGACCGAGGCGCAGGTCAGCGAGTGGCTGGTCGCGAAGTGGCGCGGCCTCGACGAGATCGACGAGATCGCGCGCCGCCACGGCCGGCCCGGCTGAGCCGCCGTTCACCCCCGCAGCAGGCGCGGAGCCAGCCGTTCCAGGGTCTCCAGCTCTCCCGGACCCCCGAGCGGCCCGACCACCACGTGATCGGCGCCCGCCGCCTCGTGCTCCCGCAGCCGCGCGACCACCCGCTCCACGTCGCCCCGCGCGACCGCCGCGTCGACGAGGGCGTCGGAGAGGTCGCGGATATCGGCTTCGGTGAAGCCCATCCGGGAGAAGGCCGCCGCGTAGCCGGGCACGGTGACGAGGAAGCCCAGGACCTCCCGAGCGGCACCGCGCGCCGACTCGGCGTCCTCGTCGAGCACCACCAGCTGGTCCACCGCGAGCGTCGCACCGGCGCCGAGGTGCTCCCGCGCCCACGTCGTGTACCCGGGATTCACCAGCAGCGTGACGGCCCCGCCGAACCGGTCGCGGGCCACGCCCAGCTTGCGCGGGCCCAGCGCCGCGAGCAGCCTGCGCTCCCGCGGCACCGTCGCATCGATCTCGTCCACGGCACGCCCCAGCGCCGCGAGGCCACCAGCCTGGTTGCCGATCCCCACCACCAGGCGCCCCGGCGCGATCCGCTCGGCCTCGGCGTACAGCTCGGCGATCGCCGCGGGACCGTGCACGTCCAGCGGGACGATCCCGGGCACCACCGCCACCCGCTGCGTCGCGCGCAGGACCCGCAGCAGCGGCTCGAGCGTCTCCAGCTGCCCGCCGGGCAGCCAGATCGCCGAGTACCCCCACCCCTCCACGGCCGCCGCGTGCGCCTCCAGGTCGTCGGTGACCGAGAGCGCGACCCCGTACCCGTCCAGTGCATCGATCATGGGAGGACGCTAGAACCTCAACCTCGGTCGAGGTCAACCGCGTCGCGCGCCCCCCTCCGGGAGGGCAGGAAAGCCACATTCAGGGCCGCTCCGGCCCTGAATGTGGCTTTCCTGAACCCCGGGGCCCGCGCCGGGACCCCTACGATCCGCCCGGGCGGCCCGACCTCGCCCGGGAGGAGCAGCAGCGGTGAGCCATCCCGTCGACGAGGAGGCCGTCGTCGCGCTCACGCGCGACCTCGTGCGCCTGCGCACCGTGAACGAGGACGGCGCCCGGGAGGCGCCTGCCGCGGAGCTGGTGGCCGCCACCATGCGGTCGTTCGACTGGGACCCCCAGGTCACCGAGGTGGCGCCGGGGCGCCCGAACGTGGTGGCCGTGGTCGAGGGCGGCGGCGGGCCGGGGCGCACGCTCGCCTTCGAGGGCCACACCGACGTCGTCACCGAGGGCGACCGGGACCGCTGGAGCGTCGACCCGTACGGCGGCGAGATCCGCGACGGGCGGCTCTACGGGCGCGGCTCGGCGGACATGAAGTCCGGCGTGGCGGCGATGCTGCACGGGGTGCGGGCGCTGCAGCTCGCGGGGTCGTTCCCGGGCCGGGTGCTCGTGTGCGCGCTCGTCGACGAGGAGGGCCTGATGCTCGGCGCCAAGCACTTCGCGGGCACCGACCTGGCCCGCGAGGTGGACGCGGCGATCGTCTGCGAGCCCGAGGAGGGTGAGATCTGCACGTCGGCGAAGGGTGCCGTGCGGATCCGGGTCGACCTGCGCGGCGCGATGGCCCACGGCGCCATGCCCCAGCACGGGCGCAACCCGCTGCCCGCGGCCGGGCGGCTCCTCGTGGCCCTCGCCGCGCTCCAGGAGGAACTGCAGAAGGCACACCCGGCGCACGAGCACCTCGGCGAGGTGTACGTGACCCCGACGGTGAGCCGGGCGGGCTCGCTCGACCAGATCAACGTGATCCCGGCCCTGGCCACCGTCGCGGTCGACGTGCGCACGATCCCGGGCGTCGAGCACGCGGCGCTGGTCGAGCGGGTGCGTGAGCTGGCGGGTGAGGCGGGCGACCCGGACGGGGTGGTCACCGAGGTCACGGTGGTCGACGACCGCCCCTGCGTGGAGATCGCGGCCGATCACCCGCTGGTCACCGCACTCGCCGCCGCCCACGAGGAGGTGCTCGGCGAGCCCGCGCGCTTCGGCGGGGTGCCCGGCGCCACCGACGGCACGATCCTCACCCGCGACGCCGGGATCCCGACCGTCGTCTACGGGCCGGGCGGGAAGTGGATCGCCCACCAGGTGGACGAGTTCGTCGAGGTGGCCGACATCGTGCGGTGCGCGCACGTCTACGCCGAGGCCGCGGCCCGCTTCCTGCGCTGAGCTCTCTCCCCCCGACGTGACACTCGCTCGGTCGAACGCGGGACTCGCGCGGCTCGGACGAGTCCCCACCTGCACCGTCCCCCACCTGCACCTTGACGGCCGCCCGCGGGGGCCACACGCTGTGCAACACATCGGGAACCCGGGTTCCACACTGTGAAACCCGCTCGCGGAACGGACCCTGCGATGGCGACTCGACCCTTGGGCAGCCAGGCCGTGGACCGCGCGAGCGCGCTGCTCGCGCTCGTGGTGGAGTCCGGCACTCCGCGCACGTTCACCTCGCTGGTGGCCGAGCTGGGGCTCGCGAAGTCCACCACCTCGCGGCTGCTGCACGCGCTCGAACGCAGCAGGCTCGTACAGCGCGACCGCAACGGCGCGTTCCGCCCCGGCGCCCTGTTCTCGATCTACGCGGCCCGGCCGAACGCGCTGTACGACCTCGTCGAGCTGGCGCGGCCCACGCTGCGGCGCATCGGGGAGCGCACCGAGGAGACCGTGAACCTGAGCGTGCCGCGCGGGCGGGAGGTCGTGCAGATCGCGCAGATCGACAGCCGCTACCTGCTGGGGTCCACGAACTGGGTGGGCGTCGACGTGCCTGCGCACTGCACCGCGCTGGGCAAGGTGCTCTACGCCTTCGACGCGCTGCCGCTGCCGCCCGGGGAGCTGGAGCGGCCCACCCCGCAGGCCCCGGCCGACCGGGCGGAGCTGGAGCGCGTCCTCGCCGAGGTGCGCGAGCGCGGCTGGGCGGTGTCGCTGGACG
Source organism: Pseudonocardia zijingensis (assembly GCF_042657305.1). Lineage (NCBI taxonomy): Bacteria > Bacillati > Actinomycetota > Actinomycetes > Pseudonocardiales > Pseudonocardiaceae > Pseudonocardia > Pseudonocardia zijingensis. The sequence goes on from NZ_JBHSKO010000011.1 coordinate 222,491, forward strand.
AGCTCGAGGTGGGCCTCGGCGCCGTGGCCGCTCCCGTGCGGGGCGTCGACGGGGCCGTGGTCGCCGCCGTCTCGGTGTCCGGGCCCACCACGCGCATCACCGAGCACGGGATCACGCGGCTCGCGCAGGTGCTGGTCGGCGAGCTGTGCGGGCTGTCGGCCCAGCTCGGTCACCACCTCACGCAGGACGCCGCCACCTGACTCCTGAAGAACTGTTCAGATGAGCCATAGTTGGCGGCATGCCGCGCTCACCCCTGCTCCGCATCGCCACGGCGGTCGCCGCCGCCTCGCTCCTCGCCGCGTGCGGGGGCCCGCCGCGGGCCGGCGTCCCCGCCGCCGGCACCACCGTGCGCAACTGCGGGATCGACGTCACCGTGGCCGGCCCGCCGCAGCGCATCTACGCCGCCTACCAGCCCGCGATCGAGATGGCGCACGCGCTGGGCGTGGCCGACCGCGTCGTCGGCACCGCGTTCCTCGACGCGCAGGTGCTGCCCGAGTACGCCGCCGCCCAGGCCGGCACGGACTACCTGCCCGAGCTGCCCAGCCGGGAGGCGCTGCTGGCCACGAACCCGGACTTCGTGCTGTCCGGGTTCAACGACGTGTTCGCGACCACCGGGTCGGAGTCGATCGGCACCCGCGCGAGCCTGCGCGAGCTCGGCGTGCAGTCCTGGATCTTCAGCCCGTTGTGCCCGAGCGCGGACGGGGCGTCGGACGAGGCGATCGACCCGGCGTCGGTCACCGTCGAGAACGTCTACGCCGACGTGCAGGACCTGGGCCTGCTCCTCGGCGTCGAGGACCGCGCCGAGCGGGTCGTCGCGGACATGCAGGCCCGCATCGCCGCCGTGCAGCAGCGGGTGGCGGGTGCGCCCCGCCCGCGGGTCGCGGTGGTGAGCCCCGAGGACGACGGCACGTTCCGGGTGGCGGGCGGATCCGACTTCGTCACGCGGATCCTGGACGTCGCCGGCGCCGACAACGCCTTCGCCGACCTGCGCAGCAGGCGCAACATCCCGGTCGGCGCGGAGGAGATCATCGCCCGCGACCCCGATGTGATCCTCACCAGCACGTGCTGCGACGGCGCCTACACGCTCGCCGACGCCGAACCGGACGCGCAGCGCATCCGCACGCACCCGGCCTTCGCCGGGCTGCGCGCCGTGCGCGAGGGCCGCGTGCACGGGTTCCTGTTCGCCGACCGGGCCGCCGGGGTGCGGGTACCGCACGCCGCCGAGCTCGTCGCCTCCCTCGTGCACACCGACCGGCGGTGATCACCGGGGTGGGCCGGCAGCTGGGTGTGCTGGGCGGGGCGGGCGTCGTGGTCACGGTCGCCGCCGGGCTCTCGCTGCTGGTCGGCATCCAGCCGATCACCCCCGCCGACGTCGCCGCGGCGGTCACGGCCCCCTCCGGGAGCCCGGCCGACGCCGTGGTCCTGCACCTGCGGGTGCCCCGCACCGCGGCGGGACTGCTCGCGGGCGCCGGGCTCGGGCTGGCGGGCGCGGTGGCGCAGGGGCTGACCCGCAACCCCCTCGCGGGCCCCGGGGTGCTCGGCGTCAACGCCGGTGCCGCGTTCGCCGCGGTGATCGTGATCGCCGTGGCAGGCGTCGGGTCGCTCGGGGGCTACGTGTGGTTCTGCTTCGCCGGTGCCGCGCTCGCGCTCGCGGCCGTGCTGGCGATCGCCGCGGCCGGCCCCGGCGGCGCCACGCCGGTGAAGATCGCGATGGCCGGGGCGGCGGTGTCGGCCCTGCTGTTCTCCCTCACCGCGGGCGTGGTGCTGCGCGACCACGACGTGTTCGAACGGTTCCGGTTCTGGCTGGTCGGCTCGCTGACGCGGGCCGATCTCGCCACCGTGTCCCAGGCCGTGCCGTTCGTCGCGGCGGGCACGGTGCTCGCGCTCGCGCTGGCCCGCCCGCTGGACGCCGCCGCGCTGGGTGACGACACGGCGCGCGGCATCGGCGCCCGGCCCGCCCTGCTGCGCGGACTGGCGGTCGCGGCGGTCGTGGTGCTCGCCGGCACGGCCACCGCGGTGGCGGGCCCGGTCGGGTTCGTCGGGCTGGTGGTGCCGCACGTCGCGCGGATGCTCAACGGACCGGCGCACCTGCGCGTGCTGCCGCTCTCGGCCCTGCTCGGCGCGGCGGTGCTGCTGCTCGCCGACGTCGTGGGCCGGGTGGTGCTGCGGCCCGAGGAGGTGCAGGTCGGCGTCACCGCGGCGGTGCTGGGCGCACCGGTCTTCCTGTACCTGGTGCGCAGGCGCCGGGTGGCCCAGCTGTGACCGCGACGCTGCGGGCCGGGCGGGTCTCGGTGCGGGTGGAGCCGGCATCCGTCCTGCTCGGAGCGGGCGTGTGGACGGCCGCTCTCGTGGTGGGGCTCGCCGCGGTGGCCGTCGGCGACTACCCGCTGCCGCTGCCGGCCGTCCTCGACACGCTCACCGGCCACGGCACCCTGCTCAGCTACGACGTCGTGGTCCGCAACCGGCTGCCCCGCGCGGTGGTCGCGCTGCTGGTGGGCGCCTCGCTCGGGCTGGCGGGCACGGTGCTGCAGCGCATCGCGCGCAACCCGCTCGTCAGCCCGGACGTGATCGGGATCGCGTCCGGTGCGTCGGCCGGTGCCGTGGTGATGATCGTCGTGGTCGGGGCAGGCGCGACGGCGGTGGTCGCGGGTGCGCTGGCCGGGTCCGCCGTCACCGCCGCGACGGTCCACGCGATCGCCGCGCGCGGCGGGTTCGCGGGCCACCGGCTGGTGCTGGTCGGCATCGGGGTCACCGCGCTCGCGAACGCCGCGGCGTCGTTCCTGCTCACCCGCTCCGACCGGTACGCGGCGAAGCAGGCCGCCACCTGGCTGGTGGGCGACCTCGCCGGCCGCTCGTGGCCGGACGTGCTCACCGTGGCCACCGGGCTGGCCCTCGGCGCGCCGGTGGTGCTGCTGCTCACCCGCCACCTGCGGCTGCTGGAGCTCGGCGACGAGACCGCGCGCACCCTCGACGGCCGGATCGGCCAGGCCCGCGCCGCGCTCGTGGCCACCGCGGTGGGTCTCACCGCGCTCGCCACGGCCGCCGCGGGCCCGGTCGCGTTCGTCGCGCTGGTTGCACCGCAGATCGTCCGCCGCGTGCTCGGCGTCCGGCCGTCCGGGCTGCTGCCCGCGGCCGGGGTCGGCGCGCTCGTCGTGGCGGCGGCCGACCTCGTGGCACGGCGCCTGTTCAGCCCCGACGAGCTGCCCGCCGGCGTGCTGACGGCCGCCGTCGGCGCCCCGGTGCTGCTCTGGCTCCTCGTGCGCGCGAACCGGGCCGGCGTCAGCCCGCGTAGCGGCTGACGCGCTCGGGCCGGATCACGATGCGGACCAGATCAGCCGCCAGCATGCCGTCCAGCGCCGCGGCCTTCTCCGGGTCGTCGAGATCCCAGTAGCGCGCCCCGAGGCGGCTGGCGAGCTCGCGGCCGCCCTCGGCCTCGAGGGTGACACCGCCGCTGACGGCCACCCAGTACTCCTCCTCGCCCACGACATTGCCCGCCACGAGCGAGGCCCGCGGGTCGGCGCGCAACCGCCGCACCTTCGGCGAGCCGGCCAGCGAGAACAGCTCCACCTCGCCGTCGTCGGTGATCCCGAACCACACCGGCCGCGGCTCCGGGATACCGGTGCCGCCCGCCACGGTCAGGTAGCCCAGCCTCGGTGTGGCCAGGAATTCCCGATCGGTCGCGGTGAGTTCCGCTGCGCTCGTCGTGCGTGCCATTCGACCTCCTCGATCACGCCCGCCAACGCGTGCCGGACGGCTGCCATTCCGCACGGCTACGGTGAGTGCGTGCCCGACACTCCCGCCGCCCACCACCTGCGTGTCTCGGACGCCGAGCGGGAGCACGTCGTGGGGCTGCTGGAGCGGGCCACCGGCTCCGGGCTGCTCGACCTCGACGAGTTCACCCGCCGCGTCGACACCGCCCTCGCCGCCCGCACCCGGGCCGAGCTGAACGTCGTGCTGCTCGACCTGCCCGGCCTGACCCACCCGGACCGCCCCGCGCAGGTCCCGATGCCGGCGCGGCCCCCGGCCCCGCGGCCGGTGGCGCCGGTGGTGGACACGGGCGGCGGCGACGAGATCCGCAGCATGCTCGGCTCGGTGAGCCGCAAGGGCAGCTGGGACGTGCCCGCCCACCTGGTCGTGCGCATCACCCTCGGCTCCGCCGACCTCGACTTCACCGAGGCGGTGATCCCCCACGAGGTGGTCGCCGTCGAGCTGGAGGTGGTGGCGGGCGAGGTGACGCTGCGCTTGCCCGCGGGCGCCCGGGTGGAGCAGGGCGAGCTGCAGGCCACGCTGTCCAGCGTCGAGAACCGCCTGCGCAGCCGCCCGGACACGCCCGCGGGCCCGCTGTTCCGGTTGCGCGGGCGGCTGCGGGCCGCCGAGGTGGAGATCCGGTCGCCGCGCCGGTCGCGCTGGTGGCGGCGGTAGGGCACCCGGTTCCGGGGCTCAGGGCACGGTCGCGGCCACGACCTCGGCGAACGCGCGGATGCGGGCGTTCTCGTGGTCGCGGTGCCACACGAGACCCAGCGACGTGTCCGGCAGGCCGGTCACGGGGACGTCCACCACGTCGCGGCGGCGGTGGTGGGCGGCGGTCGGTGCGCAGAGCAGCATCCCACCGCGGCCCGCGGCGATCATCCAGACGCCCTCCTGCAGGGTGCTGACGGCCGGACCGCGCGGGATGGGCTGCCCACCGGGTGTGGCGGTGGGCGCGTGGGCGCGCCGCCAGTACTCCCCCGCGGGTTCGGCCGCGCAGATCAGCGGCACGCCGGCGAGCTCCTCGGCCGCGACCTCGCCGCGACGCGCGAGCGGGTGCCGGGTGGAGACCGCGAGGCGCTGCGGCTGGCGGGAGAACACCGGCCCCAGCACGAGCTCCTCCTCCTCGACGGGCAGCAGCACCACCGCCGCGTCCACCTCCCCGCGCTGCACCGGCCCGAACGGGTCCGAGAACGCGATCTCGGTGATCTCCACGCGGCTGCCGGCGTGGCGGTCCTGGAAGGCGGTGACGGCGGCCAGCAGCCGGTCGTCGGCGGTGCCCTGGAACCCGACGCGCAGATCACCCGCCACGGTGCGGGCCGCGTCGCGCGCGTCGTCCACGGCCGCGCACAGCGCGTCGTACGCGGGTGCGAGCGCGTCGCGCAGCCGCACGCCGAGCGGGGTGAGCCGGACGCGGCGGCTGGTGCGGCTCACCAGGCGGGCGCCGACGCGGCGCTCCAGCGCGCCGATCAGCTGGCTGACGCGGCTCTGCGTGACGAACAGCCGCTCCCCCGTCCGCCCGAAGTGCAGCTCCTCGGCGAGGACAAGGAAGCACTCGAGCTCGCGGATCTCCAGCCCGGCCACGGTCCACCTCCCGATCGATGAGTCCGACTCATGGGAACGTGAGCGTTCCGTCGTTGTTCCGCCGCGCCACCCGCGCTGAGCTGGAGATCATGACGCAGACGGTGCGCACGACCGGGTGGCCGGCCGTGCTGGTGGTGGCGGCGGGGATCTTCACCGTCGTCACGGCGGAGATGATGCCGGTCGGGTTGCTCACCCCGATCGCCTCGGCGCTCGCGGTGAGCGAGGGCGCCGCCGGGCAGACGCTGACGATCACCGGGCTGGTGGCCGCGGTGTCGGCGCCGCTCGTGGTGCCCGTGCTGGGACGCGCGGACCGCCGCCGGGTGCTGGTGGCGCTCATGGGGCTGCTCGCGCTCGCGAACCTGCTCGCCGCGTGGTCCCCCGTCTTCGCCGTGCTGGTCGGCGCCCGGGTGCTGGTGGGCGTCGCGATGGGCGGGGTGTGGGCGATCGCGGCGGGGATCGCCGTGCGGCTGGTGCCCGCCGCCGCGGTGGGGCGCGCCACGGCCACGATCTTCAGCGGGATCGCGGTGGCGTCGGTGCTGGGCGTTCCCGCGGGCACGTTCCTCGGTGAGCTCGCGGGCTGGCGGGCGGCGTTCGTGGTGGTCGCGGCCCAGTCGGCGGGGGTGGCGCTCGCCATGGCCGGGGTGCTCCCCGCGCTGCCCGCCGAGCGCGCGACGGGGCTGCGGGGCGTGGCCGCACTCGTGCGCGACCCGCGCGTGGCCACCGGCCTCACCGTGGTGGTGCTGCTCGTCACGGGGCACTTCGGCGCCTACACCTACGTCCGGCCCGTCCTGGAGCACGGCGACGCGGGAGCCGCGCTGATCGGTGCCCTGCTGCTGGCGTACGGGGTGGCCGGGGTGGCGGGCAACTTCCTGGCGGGCGCGGCGGCGGTGCGCTCGGTGCACCGCACGGTGCAGGCGCTCGCGGTGCTGCTCGCCGCGGCGGTGCTGCTGCTCGCGCTGGCGCCCTCCGGGCCGGGCGCCGCGATCGCGCTGCTCGTCTGGGGAGTGGCCTACGGCGGGGTCTCGGTGTCGGCGCAGAACTGGATGGCCGCCGCCGCGCCGCAGGCCCGCGAGACCGCGTCGTCGCTCCTCGCCGGTGTCTTCAACGGCGCCATCGCGCTCGGCGCCGTGAGCGGCGGGCTCGTGGTGGACGGGCTCGGCGCACCGGCGGTGCTCGGCTGGGCCGCGGTGCTGGCGCTCGGCGCGCTCGGGGTGGCCGCCGTGGGCCGCGTGCCTACTCCGCCTGCTCGGCGGGCCGATCGGGCTCGGGGCGCAGCGTGAACCCCATCCACGACAGCACGAGCAGCAGCACGCCGCCCGCGAAGAGCGCGATGTCGGCGACGTTGCCGACGAACCAGTCGAAGTAGGCGATGAAGTCGACGACGTGCCCCTGGGCGAACGATGGCGCGCGCAGCAGGCGGTCGAGCAGGTGGGTGACCGCGCCGCCGAGCAGGAAGCCCAGGCAGACCGCCCAGGGGCGCGACCGCACCTGCCAGGCGTACCAGCCACCCGCCACCACCGCCCCCGCGGCGACGAGGGTGAAGATCCAGGTGGCACCGGTGCCGATCGAGAACGCGGCCCCCGGGTTGTAGATCAGCTTGATGCCCAGCGCGTCGCCGATCAGCGGGGTGCGCTCGCCCGCGCGCAGGGTGCTGGTGGCCCACAGCTTGGAGCTCTGGTCGAGCACGAGCACCACGGCCGCGATCCCGGCCGTGATCCACGGCGCCGAGCGCGTCCAGTGCTGCGTGCGCGCGGGCGCCTGCTGGTCCATCCCCCGATACTTCCACGGCCCTCACGACCGGGTGAGCACCCCGCGTCGGCGGCGGGCCACGGGCAGCAGGAGCGGGATCACCAGCGCGAGCGCCACGACGACCCACAGGAACACCGTGATGGGCGAGGACAGCAGGATCGCCGGGTCGCCCTCGGACAGGGTGAGGGCGCGGCGCAGCTGCTGCTCGGCGAGCGGGCCGAGGATCAGCCCCACCACGGCGGGCGCCACCGGCACCTCCGCGGCGCGCATGAGCAGCCCGAGCAGCCCCAGCCCGCACAGCACCAGCAGGTCGGCGGTGGTGCCGCCGGCCGCGAACGCCCCGAGCGTGGCGAAGACCAGCACGCCGGCGTAGACGCCGTAGGCCGGGATCGTGAGCAGCCGGGCCCAGATCCGCACCAGCGGCAGGTTCAGAACCAGCAGCATCACGTTGCCGACGTACAGGCTCGCGATGAGCGTCCAGACCAGCGGCCCGGACTCGGTGAACAGCTGCGGGCCCGGCTGCAGCCCGTAGGACTGGAACGCGGTGAGGATCACCGCGGCCGTGGCCGAGGTCGGCAGCCCGATGGTCAGCAGGGGCACGAGCACGCCGGCCGCCGCCGCGTTGTTCGCCGACTCCGGCCCGGCGACGCCCTCGATCGCCCCGCGCCCGAACTCCTCGGGGTGGCGCGTGAGCCGCTTCTCCACCGCGTAGGACAGGAACGTGGGCACCTCGGCGCCGCCCGCGGGCAGGCTCCCGATCGGGAACCCCAGCGCGGTGCCTCGCAGCCAGGCCGGCCAGGACCGGCGGAAGTCCGAGCGCGACAGCACGGCCGGGCCGCGCAGCGGCTCCACGGTGGAGTGCCCGGTGCCGGTGAGCAGGTGCCCGAACGCCTCGGCGAGCGCGAACAGGGCCACCACCACGATCACCACGTCGATGCCGTCCAGCAGCGCGTCGCTGCCGTACGTCAGCCGCGGCTGCCCGGTCTGGGCGTCGATCCCGATCAGCCCGATCGTGACGCCGACCAGCAGGCTCGCGAACCCCTTGAGCAGGTTCGGGCCGAGCAGCGCGCTCACCGTGACGAACGCGACGGCCATCAGCGCGACGTACTCAGGCGGGCCGAACCCGGTGGCGAAGTCGGCCACCACGGGTGCGAGGAACGTCAGCGCGACGGTGCCGATCGTGCCGGCCACGAAGCTGCCCAGCGCCGCCGTGGCGAGCGCGGCCGCGGCCCGGCCGGCCCGCGCCATCTTGTTGCCCTCCAGCGCCGAGATCATGGAGGCGCTCTCGCCGGGCGTGTTGAGCAGGATCGAGGTGGTGGACCCGCCGTACATGCCGCCGTAGTAGATGCCGGCGAACATGATCAGCGCGCTGGGGGGCTCCAGGCGGAACGTGATCGGGAGCAGCAGCGCCACCGTGAGCGCGGGCCCGATCCCGGGCAGCACGCCCACCGCGGTGCCGATCGTGACGCCGAGCAGGGCCCACAGCAGGTGCTCGAGGGTGAGCGCGGAGGCGAATCCCTCCAGCAGGAGCGTGAGGCCGTCCACTAGAACCCCCAGGGGCCCGCGGGCAGGGTGAGCCCGATCAGGCGGTCGAACACGAGGAACACGGCGGCGGCCAGCGCCCAGCCCCAGGCCGCCACCCGCCAGTCGCGGGGCGCCCCGAGCAGCAGTGCGGCGGCGACGAACAGCGCGGTGGAGCTCACCACGTAGCCCAGCAGCGGCAGCAGCAGCGCGAACCCGACGAGCGCCGCGACGAGGCCCAGCACCCGCAGCCCGGCGCGCGGCTGCCACGGGGTGCCCGTGCCCGCGGTGGGCAGCGTGCGGCGGGCGTGGACCAGCAGCCCGGCGCCCACCATGCCGAGCGCCACCCCTACCGGGAGCGGCACGGCGGCAGGCCCGACCACCGCCGAGGTGGCCGGCAGCCGCGCGGCGTCGACGATCACGAGGACGGCGGCGACCAGCAGCAGCCCGCCGAAGGCCGCCGTGGCGAGCACGGTGTGCCGGTCGGCCGGTGAACTCTCGGCCATCAGCTTCCCCCCAACCCGATCTGGGCGAGCACGCGCGAGACCCGGTCCTGCTCGGACCGCACGAACTCCTCGAACTCGGGCCCGGCGAGCAGCGCGTCGCCCCACCCGCGGCGGGCCAGCGCGTCGCGCCAGGCGTCGGTGCGGGCCATCCGGACGAGCACGTCCTCCAGGGCCCGTTCCTCCTCGTCGGTGATCCCGGCGGGGGCGACGACCCCGCGCCAGTTCTCGACCACGACGTCCAGCCCGGACTCCCGCAGCGACGGGGTGTCGGGCAGCGCCGGGAGGCGGTCGGCGCCGGACACCGCGATCGCCCGCACGGTGCCCGCCTCGATCTGCGGGAGGATCTCGGAGAGCCCGAAGATCCCGATCGTCGACCGCCCGGACAGCACGGTGGTGAGCGCCTCGCCGCCGCCGGAGTGGGCCACGTAGCTGACCTTCGCCGGGTCGGCGCCCACCGCCTGGGCGAGCAGCCCGGCCATGATCTGCTCGGCGCCGCCCGCGGACCCACCTGAGATCGACACCGCCGCGATGTCGGCCTGCATGGCCGCGACGAGCCCCGGCACGTCGGCGAGCGGGGAGTCGGCCCCGACCACGACCACCTGGTAGTCGGTGGTGAGGCGCACGAGCGGGGTGGTCTCGGCGAGAGAGTGCGGCGACCCGTTGGCCGTGATCGCGCCGACCATGATCAGCCCGGTGGTCATGAGTTCCGCGGGGTCGCCCTCGTGGCGCACGAACTGGCTGAGCCCGATCGTGCCGCCCGCACCCGAGACGTTGTAGACCTCGGTGCGCCCCACCACTTCGCGCAGTGCCGCCTGCATCTCGCGCGAGGTCTGGTCCCAGCCGCCGCCGGGCGAGGCCGGGGCCATGATCCGCAGCTGTTCCTCGCCGAGGACGTCGGCGACCGCGCCGCCCTGGGCGTCGGCGGGCGCGGTGAGCACGATCGCGGCCGTGGCCGCCACGGCCGCCACCAGCGCGATCACGCCGCTGCGGCCGGGCCGGGCGGGTGGGGCCTGCTCCTGCGTGGTTCCGGGTGCCTGCTCCACCGGCTCCCCCGTCGGTTGGATCGACTGCTTTGTCGACCGTTGTATACAGTGATGTGCAGTCGAGGACAAGTGGGAGGCCCGAGAGTGCAGGAAGAGATCGAGTCCTCCGTCGACGTGGTGGTCGTCGGCGGCGGCAACGCGGGGTTCAGCGCCGCCCACGCGGCGGCCGAGCGGGGCCGGCGCGTGCTGGTGCTCGAGAAGGGCGAGGCCGGGCTCGCCGGCGGCAACAGCTACTTCACCGCGGGGGCCGTGCGGATCGCGCACCACGGTCTCGAGGAGCTGTCCGACCTGCTCGACCCCGACGAGCGGCACGGCGTCAGCGTGCTCCCCCCGTACCCCGCCGAGCAGTTCTCCGCCGACATGGCGAAGGTCACCGGTGGGCGCAACGACCCCGCGCTCACCGAGGTGCTGGTGGGCGAGAGCCAGGACGCCATCCGGTGGTTGCACGGCAAGGGGCTGCGCTACCGGCTCATGTACGAGCGCCAGGCGTACCCCGACGCGCAGGGCCGCCAGGTGTTCTGGGGCGGGCTCGCCGTGGGCAGCACCGGGGGCGGCAAGGGCCTGATCGAGCAGCACACCGAGGCGGCCGAGAAGGCGGGCATCGAGATCCGCTACGGCACCCGAGTGCTCGACCTGCTGACCGACGGACCCTGCGTCACCTGGCGCGACGCCGCCGGGCGCACCGGCACCGTGCGCGCAAAGTCCGTGGTGCTCGCGGCCGGCGGCTTCGAAGCCGACGCGGAGCTGCGCAGGCGCCACCTCGGCCCGGGCTGGGAGCTGGCGAAGGTGCGCGGCACCCCGCTCAACACCGGCGACATGCTCACCGCCGCCCTCGCCGCCGGCGCGGTCCCGTACGGCGACTGGGGCAGCTGCCACAGCGTGGCGTGGGACGCCTGGCACGCCGAGAACGAGGGCAACCGCGAGCTCACCAACCAGCTCACCCGCAGCGGCTACCCCCTCGGAATCGTGGTCAACTCCCGCGGCGAGCGGTTCCTCGACGAGGGCGCCGACTTCCGCAACTACACCTACGCGCTCTACGGCGCCCGCATCCTCGCCCAGCCCGGGGGGATCGCGTTCCAGATCTTCGACGCCACCACGCGCCCGCAGCTGCGCACCGAGGAGTACGACATGCCGGGCGCGTCGGTCGTCACCGGCTCCACCCTCGCCGAGCTCGCCGCCGGGATGGGTGTCGACGCCGCGGCGCTCACCCGCACGGTGGAGGAGTTCAACGCGTCGATCGACCGCGATGTGCCGCTCGACCTGGCCGTCAAGGACGGGCGCAGCGCCCGCGTCGACCCCCCGAAGTCGAACTGGGCGATCCCGTGCGAGACGCCGCCGTTCTACGCCTTCCCGGTGACGTGCGGGATCACGTTCACCTTCGGCGGGCTGCGCGCCGACACCTCCAGCCGGGTGCTCGACGCCGAAGGCACTCCGCTGCCCGGCCTGTTCGTCTGCGGGGAGATGCTGGGCGGGCTCTTCAGCGGCAACTACCCGGGCGGCAGCGGGCTCACGTCGGGCGCGGTGTTCGGGCGCCGCGCCGGGTCGCTGGCCTGAGCACCATGGCCGGGACAGACGCGCAGACCGTCTACGGAGACCTGCGCGACCAGATCCTCTCCGGCGACCTGCCGCCGGGCACCCCGCTGCGCGAGATCGCGCTGGCGCAGCGGTTCGGGGTGTCCCGCACACCGGTGCGCGAGGCGCTGCGCCGCCTGCAGCAGGACCGCCTGCTGGCGCCCGGTGGCCGCGGCATGCAGGTGCGGGCGATCGAGCCGCACGAGGTGGTGCAGGTCTACGACATGCGGGTGCTGCTGGAGACCGAGGCGGCCGGGCAGGCGGCGCGCAGCCGCGGCGACGCCGACCTCATGCGCCTGGAGGGGCTCCTCGCCCGCGACCGCGCCCTCACCGATCCGGACGACGCCACCCGCATCCGCACCAACCTGGAGTTCCACGCCGCCATCCGCGAGGCCACCCACAACGCGGTGCTGATCGACCTGCTCGACCGCCTCACCCTGCACCTCGTGCACGCCCCGCGCTCCACCCTCTCGGTGCCGGGCCGGTGGGCCGCCGCGCTCGACGAGCACGCCCGGCTCGTCGCCGCCGTGCGCGACCGGGACGAGCAGGCCGCCCGGGAGATCGCGGGGACGCACATGAGCACCGCGCGGGAGATCCGGCTCACGCTGCTGCGGGAGGCGGCGGCCAGGCCCACCCCGTGAGTGGATACGAGTGCTGGAGCACTCGTATCCACTCACGGCCCGTCTTTACGTTGACAAGACGGCGCGAGGCAGGCATCTTGTCAGTGGCAACTTTCCACTGACAAGACCTGGAGGCCGTCGTGGAACCTTTGATCACCCTCGTCGCCGTCACGGCCGTGCTGCTCGGCGCGGGCGCCCTCGGTGTGCGCGGCCTGCGGCCGTGGCCGGTGGCGCTCCGCGGCGGCCTGGCGGCGATGTTCACCCTCACCGGGGTCGTGCACTTCGTGGGGATGCGTCAGGAGCTCATCGCGATGGTGCCGCCGTGGCTACCCGCGCCGGACCTGCTCGTCACGATCACCGGCGTGCTCGAGCTCGCGGCCGCGGCCGGGCTCCTGATCACCCGCACGGCACCGTGGGCCGCGGGCGGGCTCGCCGCGCTGCTCGTCGTGATGTTCCCCGCGAACGTCCACGCCGCACTGGAGGGCACCGGCACCCCGCTGCTCCCCCGCACCCTCATGCAGCTGCTGTTCCTCGCGGCAACACTCGCCGTGGTGGCGGGGATGCGGGCGGGGCGGGGGACCCGGCGGTCAGCACCGGCCGGGGATCGTTCGGATCAGGATGCTCGGCCGGTGCGGTCGTACTGAGGAGCTTGGCCTCGAGTCGCTGCAGCAACAGCGTCGCCAGGATGAGGGCGACCGGCACGGCGAGCGAGATCCACACGGGACCGCCTACCCCGGTTGGTGGTCCCCGTACACCGAAGCCCCGATAGGCCGCCCGAACGGGCTACACCGGCGGCCCACCGCTCACCACAGGTAGCCGGAGGATCCGGCGCCGCGGTCACGCACTGCGTCACCGCCGTGACCGCGCGCCGGATACGGTCTCGGGATGAGCGACAGCGACCCTGCCGACGAGCGCGCCGACGACACCGCCGACGTCATGACGCTGAACGCCACCCGCGTCGGCTCGGCAGCCGTGGTGACGGTCACCGGTGAGCTGGACCTGCTGACCGCGCGCGAGCTGATGAAGACCGTGGACGAGACCCTGCACTGGCCCGACCTCACCGGCGTCGTCGTCGACCTCACCGCCGTGAGCTTCCTCGGCTCGTCGGGGCTGGGCACGCTCGCCGAGCTCGCCACGCGCACCACCGCGCCGTCCGGGGGCGAGGGCTACCGGCCCCGGCCGTCGGCACCGGTCCCCCCGCTGCGCCTCGTGGCACCACCCGATAACAGCGCGGTGGTGCGGCCGTGGGAGACGATGAACCTGCAGCAGATCCTGCCCCTGTACCCCGACCTCGACAGCGCTCTGCAGAGTTTCTGATCACGCGCGGGATATCGTCACCGCGGTACCCCCGTTCGAGGACAGGAGCTCCGTGGCCCGAGCCGATCTTCCCCTTGACGAACTCGTCGCCTACCGCCCCGACGTCACCCGGCCGGACGATTTCGACGCCTTCTGGGCCCGCACGCTGAACGAGGCGCGCGGCCACGACCTGGCCGTCCGGGTCGAGGAGGTCGACACGCCCTACCGCACCGTGACGGTCCGCGACGTCTCCTTCGCCGGGTTCGGCGGCGACCGCATCGGCGCGTGGTTCACGGTGCCGCGCGGCGAGGACGGCCCCCTGCCCGCCGTCGTGGAGTTCATCGGCTACAACGGCGGCCGCGACCTGCCCGGCGAGTCGCTGCGCTGGGCGAGCGCCGGCTACGCCCACCTGCTCGTCGACACCCGCGGCCAGGGCGCCCGCTGGGGCGGCGGTGGCCGCACGGCCGACCCGCACGGATCCGGCCCCGCCACCCCCGGCTTCATGACCCGCGGGATCGAGCACCCCGACACCTACTTCTACCGCCGCGTCTTCACCGACGCCGTCCGCGCGGTCGAGGCCGTGCGCACCCTCCCCGGCGTCGACCCCGGCCGCGTGGCCGCCCAGGGCGGCAGCCAGGGCGGCGGCATCACCCTCGCCGTCGCCGGGCTGGTGCCCGACCTCGTCGCCGCCATGCCCGACGTCCCGTTCCTGTGCCACTTCGCCCGCGCGCTCGACGTCTGCGACAAGGACCCGTACGCCGAGATCACCCGCTACCTCGCCGTCCACCGCCCGCGCGTGGACGACGTGCTGGGCACCCTGTCGTACTTCGACGGCGTCAACTTCGCCCGCCGCGCGAGCGCACCCGCCCTGTTCTCGGTGGCGCTGATGGACCTGATCTGCCCGCCCTCCACCGTCTACGCCGCCTACAACCACTACGCAGGCGCCACGAAGGACATCGAGGTCTACCGCTACAACGACCACGAGGGCGGCGAGTCCTACCAGCGGCAGGCCCAGATCCGCTGGCTGGACAAGCTCCTCGGCCGCTAGCCCGCGCTGACGCGACCGGCGGACCGCTCACACACCACCAGTGGCACCGACACACCGACTACAACCGATGTGCCAGCACGACAACCGATGTGCGAGCCACCGAGGCGCCGCCGACACGGCGCTCACACACCACCACTGGGGCTCACACACCGACTGCAACCGATGTGTCGGCACCGATAGTCGTGTGCGAGCCGCCGAGCCTCGACGCCCAGGGCCGCAGCACCACGTGGCCCTCACCGGTCGCGCCGCCGACCGAGGTGCCAGCCACCCCGAAGCGCCGCACACCACCAATCGTGCCGACACACCGACTGCAACCGATGTGCCAGCACGACGACCGATGTGCGAGCCACCGAGGCGCCGCGCGGAGGCGCCGACACACCACCACTGGCGCCCACACATCGACTGCAACCGATGTGTCGGCACCGATGGTCGTGTGCGAGCCGTCGAGGCGACGCCGCCACGGCGCTCACACACCACCACCCGCGCTCACACACCGACGCAACCGATGTGCCAGCACGACAACCGACGCGCGAGCCACCGAGGCAACGCCGCCACGGCGCCGACACACCACCACTAGCGCCTCAGGCCGGCGCGACCTCGGCCGCCCGGCGGGCGCGGGCGTGCCGGGCCAGCACGCCTGCCACCGCGACCGCGGCGAACAGGGGCACCAGCCCGCACACGGCCATGCCGACGCGGGCGCCGAAGGCGTCGGTGATCCACCCGATCACCGGGCCGCCGAGCGGGGTGCCACCGACGAACGCGAGCATGTAGAGGCTCATCACGCGGCCGCGGACGTCGCCGCCGACCCAGGACTGCACCGACGAGTTGGCCATGGCCTGGAACGCCAGGTTCACCATGCCCATGACCACCAGGGCCGCGAGGAAGACGCCCAGCCCGGGGGCGAGCGCGGCGGCGAACTGGGCGGCGCCGAACCCGGCGCCCGCGAGGACGATGGTACGCAGCCGCGGGTGTGTGCGACCGCCCGCGATCAGGGCGCCCGCCACCGAGCCGACGGCGATGACGACGTTGAAGAGCCCGTAGAGCTGGGCCCCGTCGACGGACGAGCCGGCGAAGGTCTCGTTGGCCATCGCCGTGAGCACCACCGGGAACTTGAGCCCGAAGGTGCCGAAGACGCCGACGAGCACGATCGTCCACGCGACGTGCGGGCGGTCGGCGACGTAGCGCAGCGCGTCGCGCAGCTGCCCGGGCGCCCGCTCCACCGGGGGTGTGCGCAACAGGTCGGCGCTGCGGATGAGCGTGAGGGCGATGATCGGGGCGGCGTAGGACGCCGCGTTGGCGGCGAACGCCCACCCCGAGCCCACGGTGGCGATCATGACGCCGGCCACGGCGGGCCCGATGAGGCGGCTGGTCTGGAACACCGCGGCGTTCAGCGCGATGGCGTTGCGCACGTAGCGCTGCGGCACGACCTCGTTGACGAAGATCTGGCGGGTGGGGTTGTCGACCACGAACACGAGCCCGGCGGCGAGCGCGAACGCGTAGACGTGCTCGACGCGGATCTGCCCGCTGATCGTCAGCACGGCGAGCGCGGCGCTCAGGAGACCGTTGGCGGTCTGGGTGATCATCAGGATGGCGCGCTTGGGGTAGCGGTCGGCGATCATGCCGCCGTACATGCCGAGCAACAGCATCGGCAGGAACTGGCAGGCCATCGTGATTCCCACCGCGGCGGGGCTGCCACTGAGCTCGAGGACGAGCCATTCCAGGGCGATGTTCTGCATCCACGTGCCGGTGCTGGCGACCGCGTGAGCGCTGACGTAGATCCGGAAGTTGGGAACGCGCAAGGCGGCGAATGTGCTGCCGCGGCGCTGCGTGGAATCGGAGGTGGATGTGGTCCCGCTCACGGGTATGTCGGCCGCAGCCGTTGTCACGGATAACCCTTCGTAGTGCCCGCAGAAATCCGTATCTCAGTGTCCCGCGCCAGGGGCGTATTGTGAACGCCGATCAGCCGACTAACTGTTATTGCGGAGCAGAATGGCACAGACGATCTACGACCCCGCCCAGCTCCAGACGTTCCTCGCCGTGGCCCAGACCCGCAGCTTCACCCAGGCAGCGGCGCGGCTCGGCATCCGCCAGCCCACGGTCAGCCAGCACGTCCGCAAGCTCGAGGAGGCCACGGGACGTGTGCTCGTGCACCGCGACACCCACACCGTGGCCCTGACCCCCGACGGCGAGGCCATGATCGGTTTCGCCCGGTCGATCCTCGCCGCCCACGAGCGGGCCGCGAACTACTTCAACGAGGAACGCCCGCACGGACGGCTGCGGATCGGGATGTCCGACGACCTCGCGCTCACCCGGCTGCCGCACATCTTGCGCGACTTCCGCCGCGAGAACCCGCTCGTCGACCTCGACCTGTCGATCGACCAGAGCGGTTCCCTGCACCGCAGGCTCGAGAACGACCGGCTCGACCTGTTCGTCGGCAAGCGCCCGCGCGGCGAACCGCGGGGACAGCTGGTGAAGCGCGACCGGCTCGTCTGGGTGGGCACGGCCTCCACGCGGCTCGACACGAGCAAGCCGCTGCCGCTCGTCGTCTACCCCAACCCCAGCCTGTCGCGCTCGGCGATGGAGAACGCGCTGCAGCGGGCCACCATCACCTACCGGCCCGCCTGCATCTGCCGGGGCGTCAACGGTCTGATCGGGGCGGTCGCGGCCGGGATCGGGATCTCGGCCCTCGCGAGCAGCCTCGTGCCGGTGCAGCTCACCCCGCTCGGGCCGCAGCACCGCCTGCCCGAGCTCGGCTACCTCGACCTCGTGCTGCTCACCAACCCCCGCACCGAGGACCGTCCGGCCACGAAGGCGCTCGCCGCGGCCGTGCTCGCCAGCGGCCCCACGAGCCTCACCACCCCCTCCGGACCGGCATGATCGGCCCCGTGCTGGACCACCCCGCCCTCGACCACCTCGTCCTCGCCACCCCCGACCTCGACGCCACCGTGGCCGACCTGGCCGGCCGCGGCCTCGTCACCAGCCCGGGCGGCGCCCACGACGGGCTCGGTACCCGCAACGCGCTGGCCGATCTCGGCGACGGCGCCTACCTCGAGGTGATCGGCCCCGACCCGCAGCAGCCGGAGCCCACGCAGCCGCGGCCGTTCGGCATCGACGGCCTGCGCGCGCCCCGGTTGGTGGCGTGGGCGGTGCGGGTGGCCGACATCGACGCCGCCGTGGCCGCCGCCCGCTCCCACGGCGTCGATCCGGGTGCGGCCCGCGACATGGCGCGCCTGCGCGGTGACGGCGTGCGGCTGGAGTGGCGGCTCACCCCTCCCCCGGGCACGGTGCCCGAGGTGGTGCCATTCCTGATCGCGTGGGGCGCCACCGAGCACCCCAGTCGCAGCGCCGCCCGCGGGGCCCGGCTGGAGGAATTCACGGCCGCGCACCCCGATCCGGCGGGCACGCGGCGCCGCCTCGCCGCCGTCGGCGCACCGGACGTCACGGTCGCGCCGGGGCCCGCCCCCGCGCTGCGCGCGCTGGTCGCGACGCCGACCGGGACCGTCGAGCTCGCCTGATCAGCACCTCCGCCACGGCGAGGTCGATCACCCAGCCGAGCACCTGGCCCACCGGGATCAGCGATGTGGCCGCCGCCTGAGCGCCTGCCGGCGCGACGACGCCGGTGGCCAGGCCGGTGAGCAGCATCAGCGGCACGAGGATCCGTGCGGTGACGGCGAGGAAGGTCAGCGCGTAGTTGCGGGTCATCCACTCGCGATGGGCCGTGACGTCCCCGCGGCGGATCGCGCGGACGGCGAGCGATCCCGTCATGAGCCACCCGGCCGCCGGGATCACGAGCCCGACCTGGGTGATGATCCGGCCCGACAGGAGTGCGACCGGCACCGCGGTGAGCGCGGCGGGCAGCACGCCCGCGAGCAGGTAGGTGCGCCCGATCCGGCGGTGCCACCGCCGCCGCGCCCGGATCGCGGGCACGAACTGCAGCGGGCCGAGCACCAGCGCCACGCCTGCGGTGAAGACGTGCGCCACCAGCAGGCCGTAGTGCCACCCGCCGTCGACGTCCAGCCGGCTGGAGCGGATGTCCAGCAGCACGTAGGGCGCCACCATGATCGCGCCCGCCACCACGGCGACCAGCAGCATCAACCAGATCCGGCGCGGTCGCAGCACCTCGGTGTCCATGCCTGCGATCGTCGGCCGCGCCAGCCCCGTTGTCGTCCGCTCGGGGTGGGCGGTGCGCCTACTCCCCCGGGCGTAGGTGACCTGCGCCATGGTCATCTTGAGCTGAACCCGGGTGGAGGTTCGACGATCGGATCATGACGTACTCGCTGCCCGACCTGCCCTACGACTACGGCGCCCTCGCCCCGCACATCGCGGGCGAGATCATGGAGCTGCACCACTCCAAGCACCACCAGACCTACGTCAACGCGGCCAACGACGTGCTCGACAAGCTCGCCGCCGCCCGCGAGAAGAACGACTTCGCCGCCATCGTCGGCCTCGAGAAGACCCTCGCGTTCAACCTCGGCGGCCACGTCAACCACTCGATCTTCTGGAACAACCTCTCCCCCGACGGCGGCGACAAGCCCACCGGCGAACTCGCCGCCGCCCTCGACGAGCACTTCGGCTCCTTCGACGCCTTCCGCGCCCACTTCACCGCCGCCGCCACCACCATCCAGGGCTCCGGCTGGGCCGTCCTCGGCTGGGACACCCTCGGCCAGCGGCTGCTGATCCACCAGCTCTACGACCAGCAGGCCAACCTCCCCGCCGGCCAGATCCCCCTGGTCATGCTCGACATGTGGGAGCACGCCTTCTACCTGCAGTACCGCAACGTCAAGCCCGACTACGTCAAGGCCTGGTGGAACGTCGTCAACTGGGCCGACGCCGCCGAGCGCTTCGCGAAGGCCCGCACCGCCTGACCAGCTCCGCACCAACGGCACCTTCGTCCGATAGAGCGGTACGGGGGTGCCGTTGGTACGTCAGGAACTCCGTGCCGCGCGCGAACTCGGCTCAGAACTGGCGCTCATCGCCGTCGACGTCCAGGTTGACGCCGTAGACGAAGCTGCTCTCCGGCGAGGCGAGGAAAGCCACCGCTGCGGCCACCTCCTCCGGACGGCCGAGGCGTTCGATCGGAACCGCCGCGGCGAGCTCGGCCTTGACCGAAGTCCGCCCAGCCGTCGGCGGCACGGATGGACGAGTTGAGCACGACATTTCCGTACCGAGCGTTCCGTATATACCCTCTGGTCGTGAGCAGGACGACTGCACTCGACGGACTTCGACAACGGGTGGGCGCCCGTGAGCGCACGATCGGTGTCGGCATCGTCGGGCTGAGCGCGACGGGCGGATGGGGGGCCGGCGCACACGTCCCGGCCCTCAGCGCGGCCGGTGGTTTCGAGCTGCGCGGTCTGGTCGGAGGCTCGACGACATCTGCTCGCGCCGCGAGCGAGGTGCACGGTGTCCCGGCGTATCGGTCCGTGGAACGGCTCGCGCAGGCCGAGGACATCGATCTCGTGGTGGTGACCGTGAAGACACCTCGTCATCGCGAACTGGTGCTGCCCGCTCTGGCCGCCGGGCGACCGGTCTTCTGCGAGTGGCCGCTGGCCGTGGATCTCGGTGAAGCGGAGGAGATCGCGTCAGCAGCCCGCGCGGTGCCGACGTTCGTCGGGCTGCAAGGCCGGTCCTCGCCGACGTTCCGATGGCTGGCCGGGCTCGTGTCCGACGGCTACGTCGGCGAGGTGCTGTCGGCCACCGTCTCCTCGACGGTCACCGAGTGGGGTGGGCCCGTCGCGCAACGGATGCTCTACACACTGGACCGGACGCTCGGGGCGACGATGCTGGGCATTGCGTTCGGCCACGCGATCGACGCCGCGTCGATGGTCGTCGGCGACCTGCAGGACGTGGTCGCGACGACGGCGGTACGCCATCCACACGTTCGGCTCGGCGGTGGCGACCGGCTCGTCCCGATGACCGCGGACGACCAGATCGCGGTCTCGGGGAGACTGCCGAACGGGGCGATCCTCTCCGCACACCAGCGCGGAGGGACAGCTGCGGGCTCGAGCTTCTCGATGGTCATCGACGGCACCGCCGGCACCCTCGAGGTCACCGCCCCCGACCATCCGCACGTGGTCCCGGTGCTCGTGCGCGGTGCACGCCGCGGCGAGCCACTCACCACACTGACCCGACCGGACGACCCGTACCGCCACCTCGCCCAGACACCCATCCACTCGCTGGTACACGCCTACGCGGGGATCGGCCACACACTCCGCGGGGGCCCGCGGACGGTGCCCGACTTCGCCCACGCGGTGCGGCGTCACCGGCTGCTGGACGCGATCACCCGCTCGGCCGAGACCGGTCGGCGGATCGATCTGTGACGCCGTCGCCGGTCCAGTCGTCGATCATCCGGCCCGTCGCGCGCGAGGTCCGCACACCGGAGCGGCGCGAACGGCCGGGACGGAGGACCATCGGAGGTGGAGCACACCCCTGGAGGTGGACGTGCCGCAGGACCGACCCGGACCGAACCCCGGCCCCAACCCCGGGCCCTTCGACGACCTCTTCGAGCGGCTCATCGGCAACCTCGAGAGCACGCTCGGCGACACGCTGGGCGGCGCGGGGGGACGGCGCACGCCCACGGGCGGCCGCACGCCGAAGCTCGACCGGTTCGGGCGCGACCTCACCGCGGAGGCCGCCCGGGGCGAGCTGGACCCGGTGATCGGGCGCGACGCCGAGATCGACCAGGTGCTCGAGGTGCTGGCCCGGCGCACGAAGAACAACCCGGTACTGGTGGGCGACCCGGGGGTCGGGAAGACCGCCATCGCGGAGGGCATCGCGCAGCGGGTGGCCGACGGGTCGGTGCCCGCGTCGTTGCAGGGTGTGCGGGTGGTGGCGCTCGACCTGGGCGGGATGGTGGCAGGCACCCGCTACCGCGGCGACTTCGAGCAGCGGCTCACCGGCGTGATCGACGAGGTGGTGGCCGCCGAGCGGTCGGTGGTGCTGTTCCTGGACGAGTTGCACGCCGTGATCGGGGCCGGGTCGGCCGAGGGCGCCCCGATGGACGCCGCCACGCTGCTCAAGCCGGCGCTCGCCCGCGGCGACCTGCAGCTGATCGGCGCCACCACGCTCAAGGAGTACCGCCGCCACATCGAGAAGGACGCCGCGCTTGAGCGCCGCTTCGAGCCGGTGCCGATCGCGGAGCCCTCGGTGGAGGCCACGGTGGCGATCCTGCGCGGCCTGCGGTCGCGCTACGAGGAGCACCACGGCGTGCGGATCTCCGACGAGGCGCTCGTGGCCGCGGCGGAGCTCTCCGACCGGTACGTGCCCGACCGGTTCCTGCCGGACAAGGCCATCGACCTGCTCGACCGCGCGAGCTCCCGGGCCCGCATCCGCGGCGGCGCACCGGCCGACAACCCCGGCACAAGAGCCGGTGAGCAGGAGCTGGAGCAGCTGCGCCGGGCCCGTGAGGTGGCCGTCGACGCCGAGGACTTCGAACGCGCCCACGTGCTCACCCGCGAGATCGAGGCCGCGGAGGCCGCGCTGGGCCCGGACCTGCGCAAGGGCGGCGGGGACACCGTCACGATCGGGCCCGACGACGTGGCGCGGGTGGTGTCGGACAGCACCGGCATCCCGGTGGCGGAGCTGACGGGCGCCGAGCGCCGCCGCCTGCTGGACCTGGAGGCGCTGCTGCACCGGCGCGTGGTCGGGCAGGACGAGGCCGTGGAGACGGTCGCCGACGCCGTGCGGGCCGGGCGCGCGGGGCTGGCCCACCCCGACCGGCCGGTGGGCTCGTTCCTGTTCCTCGGCCCCACCGGGGTGGGCAAGACGGAGCTCGCGCGGGCCCTCGCCGAGGCCCTGTTCGGCAGCGTCGATGCGCTCCTGCGCTTCGACATGAGCGAGTACGCCGACCGCGGCAGCGCGATGCGGCTCGTGGGCGCCCCGCCCGGGCACATCGGGTACGACGACGCGGGCCAGCTCACCGAGGCGGTGCGCCGCAACCGCTACTCCGTGCTCCTGCTCGACGAGATCGAGAAGGCGAACCCCGAGGTCATCAACACGCTGCTGCAGGTGCTCGACGCCGGGCGGCTCACCGACTCCCACGGGCGCACCGTCGACTTCACCCACACCGTGGTGATCATGACGAGCAACCTGGGGGCCGACCGCCTGCTGGCGGCCACCGGGCGGCTCACCGACCAGGTGCGTGAGGGGGTGCTCGCGATGGCGCGCGTGCACTTCCGGCCGGAGTTCCTGAACCGGATCGACGACGTCGTGCTCTTCTCCGCCCTCGACCGCGCCGAGCTGCGCCGCATCACGGAACTACTGCTCACGGGCACCGCCGAGCGGCTGCGGGCGCAGGACATCGCGCTGGAGGTCACGCCCGCCGCCGTCGACCTGCTCGCCGAGCGCGGCCACCAGCCCGACCTCGGGGCCCGGCCGTTGCGGCGCACGATCGCCCGCGACGTCGATCGCGCGCTCTCCCGGCTGATCATCGCCGGCGAGCTCGGCCCGGGTGGCCGGGTCGTGGTCGACGTGCGCGACGGCGAGCTGGAGGTACGCGCGGAGAAGGGCTGACTCCGCCGGTCACACTCCGGCCGCGGCCACCTCCTCGGTGAGGCGGGCGCGCCGCTGGGCGGCCATCCGGACCGGCGCGTTGGCGGCCCCGTACCCGTCGTAGCCGCCGATCCGCTGCACGAACTCGAAGAACACCCGCCCGCCGAGCACCTCGGTGTACAGGTGCAGGAACGCGCCGGTCCCCGCCTCGTCGTAGAACAGCCCGAACTCGCGGATCGCGGCGAGCCGCGTGGGGTCCAGGTCGAACCGGGCGTCGAGGTCGTCGTGGTAGTTGGCGGGCACGGCCACCAGCGGCGCGCCCGCGTCGCGCAGCGCCCGTGCGGTGGCGACGATGTCGTCGGTGCCGAACGCGACGTGCTGGGGTGCCGGCACGCCCGGGGCCCACCCGCCGCGGCGCAGCAGCGAGGCCGTGGCCGTCAGGCGCACCGAGTGGTCGGCGTTGGTCACCGCCCGGTCGCGGATCAGCCCGTACGGCGCGGGGATCTCGGTGACCGCCTCCGGGCCGAGCCCGAGCACCTCCCGGTAGAACAGCGCCGCCTCGTCGAAGGAGTCGAACGGCTGGGTGAGCCCGACGTGGTCGACGCGCAGCGGGCCGCTGCCCGGCGCGTGGCCGGTGGGGAGGAAGTCGGCGGGCCAGCCGTCGGGCACGGTGCGGGTGAAGAAGATCTGCGTGCCGTCCGGGGCCGCGACGGCCGCGAGATCCGCCTCCGCCACCCCGCGGGTGCGGGGCAGCACGGGCGCGAGCAGCGCGGCTGCCCGTTCCGATGCTCCTATGGACGTCAAGCAGCTGGTTCAAGATCTTTTCGGGTGTGGGTGAGGGCGGCGTAGACCTCGCGGGCGAGGTAGCGCTTGAGGCAGCGGATGATCTCTTTCTTGCTCAGACCG